>JASLJL010000300.1 GCA_030152405.1 Gordonia sp. (in: high G+C Gram-positive bacteria)
GCCGACTCTCCGAGCAACTGCGGCGTTTCCTCGACGACCAGGCGTGGCTCGAGAACCGTCGCGTGATGGACCTGCTCCGCGACATCGAGGCGTCGGCGTACACGGTCCGCGACCGGCGCATCGACGACTTCGCCCACGAGATCGACTCGCCGTCGCCCACCGTCCATCTCCCGATGGAACGCCCGCTGCACCGCCCCGCGGCGAGCGTCGAAGTCGACAGCGACGGCATCGAGGACGGTGAGGCGCTGGGTGATTCGGACGCGCTGTTCGAGCAGGTGCACATCGATCCGGCACCGTTGATCGACGGTGTGCGCAGAGCGTTGCGGCGCCACGGCCAGGTGACGCTCGCAGACGTGCTCGTCGAATCACCGCTCACCCAGGGCCTCGCCGAACTGATCACCTATCTGTCGTTGACCGACGACGGTTTCGTCAAGATCTTCGACGACCAGACCTCCGAATCGGTGACCTGGACCGACGAGGACGGTCGCCCGCGCACCGCGACCGTCCCCCGCGTCATCTACTCCCGACACCGCCCCTCGCACGACCCCCAGATGGAGACCACCGAGATGGAGACCAGTTGAGCCGCACCGTTCCCCGCGACGAACTGAACCTGTCTCTCGCGGTCACCTCGTTGATGAGAGGCGTCGTGTACCGCGACTCCGCCGAGACCACCTGGCAGCACGTGGTGGGTCTCGCCGCGCAGGTCAGCGACTACGTCGCGACGCTCGGGCTGTCGGTGGTGATCGACGAGGCCGAGGGCTACGCGTTCCTGCGCTCCCGCAGCGACGACGAGCTGGCCGAGCTCGGCATCCCGCGCCTGGTCGCCCGTCATCAGCTTCCGCTGCACACGTCGCTGCTGCTGGCTCTGCTCCGCAAGCGTCTCGCCGAGTACGACACGACGGACGCGGGCAGCCGGCTGGTGCTGACCGGGACTCAACTGCGCGAGCTGCTCGCACCGTTCTTTCCCGCGACCACCAATGAGGCACGAACCGCCGATCAGACCGACACCGCGGTCCGCCGGGTCACCGAGCTCGGCTTCCTCCGCCGGATGCCCGGTCAAGACGGCGAGTACGAAGTGCGCCGCGTGATCAAGGCGTACGTCGACGCGCAGTGGCTCGCCGACTTCGACACCCACCTGGCCGAGTACGCCGCGATCGCCGGAGAGGAGACCCGATGACCGGACTGTTCTCGGCGACCGAATTGCAGAGCAACGAGTCGGCGCGGTCGGGTTTCCGACTGCAACGGTTCCAGGTGCTCAACTGGGGCACGTTCGATCAGCGTGTCTGGACGCTGACGTTGGACGGCGAGAACGGGCTGCTCACCGGCGACATCGGGTCAGGCAAGTCGACTCTGGTGGACGCGTTGACCACCCTTCTGCTGCCCGCGCACCGCGTCGCGTACAACAAGGCGGCGGGCGCCGAGTCGCGGGAGCGCGATCTGCGCTCGTACGTCCTCGGCTACTACAAGTCCGAGCGCAACGAGAGCACCGGTTCGTCCCGCCCGGTGGCCCTGCGCGGCATGTCGAACTACTCGGTGATCCTCGGGGTGTTCGCCAACGAGGGATACGACGAGACCGTCACCCTCGCTCAGGTGTTCTCGATGCGGCACGACTCCGGCCAGCCGGAACGGTTCTTCACAGTCACCGACCGAGCGCTCGACATCTCAGCCGACTTCGCCGACTTCGGCACGGACCTGCGGGCGCTGCGCAAGCGGCTCACCGCGGGCGGCACCCGCATTCACGAGCACTTCCCGGAATACGGCCGCGACTACCGCCGGACGCTGGCCGTCCGCTCCGAGCAGGCGATGGAGCTGTTCCACCAGACGGTGTCGATGAAGGCCGTCGGCAATCTCAACGACTTCGTGCGCGACCACATGCTCGAACCGTTCGACTCCAGCGGGTGGGTCGACACGATGGTGTCGCACTTCGAGGATCTGACGGCCGCGCACGACGCCGTCGTCCTCGCTCGACGCCAGCTCGACGAGTTGACCCCGATGCTCGCCGATCACGACCGGTACACCAGTCACATCGCCATGTCGGCCGAGCTGCGGGAGCGCCGCGCCGCGCTGCGACACTACTTCGCCCAACGTCGTCTGGATCTGCTCGGCGACTCGTTGGACGGCCACAACCGCGATCTCGCGGCCACACGCACCGCCTTGGACACGACCGAACGCGACCTCGCCGACTTGCGGATCAGCGTGCGCGAGTTGGAATTCCAGCAGGCGGGTCTCGGCGGCAACGACATCGCCGCCCTCGAAGCCCAGATCGCCGACGCACAGCGTCAACGCGAGGAGCGCGCCGCAGCGTTCGAGCGCTATTCGTCGCTGCTCGACGAGTCCGGGCTCGGCCCGGTCGAAGACCGCAGTCAGTTCGACCACCGCCGCACCGAAGCCGCCGACGCCGTCGACGAACTCGACGCCGAGATGGCCGACGTCGCCAACGCGATCACCGAACTCGTCGTCGACCGGCGTCAGCTCGACGGCGAAGGACGCCGCGTGGCGGGTGAGATCGCCAGCCTGCGCGGACGCACGAGCAACATCCCCGAGCGGAACCTCCGAATGCGGGAGATGATCTGCAGCGGCGTCGGCGTCGAACACGACCGGCTGCCGTTCGTCGGCGAGCTGATCGGCGTGCGGGCCGACGAGTCCCGATGGGAAGGCGCCGCCGAGCGGGTGCTGCGTGGCTTCGGCCTGTCCCTGCTGGTCTCGACCGATCTGTACGACGAGGTGTCGAGCTGGATCGACGCCAATCATCTCGGCGGTCGTCTCGTCTACTTCAAGGTCCCCGACCGCATGCAGGCCAAGAGCGGACCCACGCCCCCGCCCACCGCCCTCGTGCACAAACTCGACATCAAGGACGGTCCGTTCTACGAGTGGCTCGAACGCAGGCTTTTCGAACGCGCACGACACGTCTGTGCCGACTCCCTCGACGAGTTCCGATCCGCCGAGTATGCGGTGACGGTCAGCGGACAGGTCCGTTCCGGCGGCGGTCGCCACGAGAAGGACGATTCACGTCGTGTCGACGATCGTCGCGACTACGTCCTCGGCTGGAGCAACGAGCAGAAGGTGAACGCCCTGTTCACCGCAGGACAGCGTGTGCAGTCCGAGCTCAACAGGATCGACGCCGAGATCGCCGAGCTCGAGGACGGCCGTCGTCGATCGATCAATCGTCGCAACGCGCTCACCGGGCTCGACGCCTATCCGAGCTTCGACGCCGTCGACTGGATGTCGGTCGCCTCGCGCATCGCCGACCTGAGCCGCCGGAAGTCGGAGCTGGAGCAGTCGTCCGACGAACTCGCCGAGGTCACCGAGACCATCGCCTCGACTCGCGAGCAGCTCTCGGCCGTCGACGCCACCCGCGACGGGCTCCGCGACAAGGTGTCCCGCCTCGAGATGGCGCGCAGCCAGGCCGAGCAGGCGCGCGACGCCGCGCGCATCGTCGTCGACGAGCCCGAGTTCGAGGACGCCGCCGCGCACTTCGACGCCATCACCGTCGCCGTCGACGACTACCGCGCCAAGGCCGGTTCGGGCGCCGAGGTCGAGCTGACCGTCGACGAGTGCGGCGAACTCGAGGGGTCGCTGGCGGAGTCGTTGACCGACGCGTCGGAGCAACACACCTCGCGGGCCGGATCGTACGAGACGCGCGTGGTGAATCGGATGTCGGAGTTCAACCGGAATCACCCGGTTCTGACGACCGAGTTCGACGCGGACATCCGTTCGTCCGACGAGTACCGCGAACTCCACCGGCGTCTGTCCGAAGACGATCTGCCGCGTTTCGAGGAGGAGTTCAAGACCTACCTGAACACCAACGCGATCCGGGACATCGCGATCTTCGCGGCCAAGCTGAACAAGGAAGTCCATCTGATCCACTCGAAGATCGACACGATCAACGAGTCGTTGTCTGGCATCGAGTACAACCCCGGCCGGTACATCCGGCTCGAGGCGAACCCGACTCCCTCGCAGGAGATCCGCGACTTCCGGGCCGACCTGCGTCGCTGCAGCGACGGCGAGATGGAGATCGGCGCCGAGGAGGAGCAGTACAGCGAGGAGAAGTTCCTCTTGGTCAAGGCCATCGTCGAACGATTCCGGGGCCGCGAGGGATTCACCGACATCGATCGTCGTTGGACCGAACTCGTCACCGACGTACGGAATTGGGTCACCTTCGCGGCGTCCGAACGCTACGTGGAGGACGACGCCGAGTACGAGAACTACACCGACTCCGACGGGAAGTCCGGCGGTCAGAAGGAGAAGTTGGCGTACACGATCCTCGCTGCGTCGCTCGCGTACCAGTTCGACCTCAAGTGGGGCGCCACCTGCTCACGCGACTTCCGGTTCGTGGTGATCGACGAGGCGTTCGGCCGCGGGTCCGACGACTCCGCCCGGTACGCCCTCACGCTGTTCGCCAAACTCGGACTGCAACTGCTCATCGTGACCCCGCTGACGAAGATCTACACGATCGAACCGTTCGTGTCGGCCGTCGGCTACGTCGAGAATCGGGGCGGGAACTACTCCCAGCTGCAGTGCCTGACGATCGAGCAGTACCGCGAGTCTCGTCGGACCCGCGAGACCGTCCCCGGCTGACGCCGTCCCGGCCGCCGTGACCCGCGGTCACCTGCCGGGCCGTGCACCGGGTGGCGGCGGTCCCATCGGGCCCCCGCCGTTCGGGCCGCCTGCAGTCGGCGCGGTGCGGGTGTCGATCCGGACGTCGAGGGCGGCGCGGTAGCCCGACACCGCGTTCCCGGTCATCGAAGCGAGTTGGGAGACGCCGGAGTCGTCGCCGAACACGTTGTCCGAGGCGAGAGTGATCGCGCTGAGGTTCTGGGCCGAACCGCGATACGCGTTCTGCTCGTACACCACCTTGCAGGCGTCTTCGGGGAGAGCGAGCTGGGACGTGGCGATCGCCCGGGTGTGATCGGTGATCGACGCGACGTTCGGGTACACCTCGAAGTGGATGTGCGGCCAGCGCCCGGTGTAGCAGCCGGGAAAGATCGACGTGAACGTCACGTCGCCGTTCGCATCGGCCACCTGCACGCCGCGCAGGTACGTCTCCTCGGTGATCCCGTCGGAGTACATGGAGTAACCGCCGCCGGCGTCGCAGTGCCAGGCGTACACGGCGACGCCCGCGAACGGAGCGTTCTGTTTCGCCATGTCTTTCACGGCGAGGCTGATCGTCAGCGGCACGCCCTTCGCCGTCGCCCCACCGCCGAGACTCGATCGGATGTCACGACGCACGATGCCTGACCTCGTCAGGACGTCGGGCCCGTTCGAACCGTCGCCCGGGTAGGGTCCCGCCGTCTCGTCGGGGATCTCGCCCGCAGACGTCGCGGACTCCGTCGTCGCCGATGGCGCCGCGCCGTCCGCACCGGAGTCGGAGCATGCGGCGAGCAGTGCCGTCGCTGCACCCGCTCCGATGGCGGCGAGTGCCCGTCGTCTGGTCAGGAGCGTCTGGATGTCGAAGACCGCCCCCTGATCGACCACCTGCTCGTCGGGGCGGTGCAGGGGGCGACCCTCGTAGGTGGGACCGGTCATGGTCTGGTCTGCGGTCGGCGGACGGCGCATGGGTGCGACCTCTCGTCGTGTCTGTTCGGCTGTCGAGATCGATGGTCGCAGGATCGCCTGCACGACCGCCCGACATCGTCTGTGAATCCCCTGGGAGCCGGGCGCACCGCCGAGGGTGTCGGCGGCACGCGCTACGGTGCAGCCATGAGTTCTGTTCCCGCCGTCATCGGTCTCCCCGTCGCAGGCGTCGTCCAACTGTGGACCGACGAGCCGAGCATCTGGCGGGTCGACGACTTCGAGCAGTTCAGCGCGCTTGTCGGAACCGGGCAACTCGAGCGGACCGAGGTCGCGCCGCGCCGATTCCGCGAGACGGGTCTGCTCGATGAGACGGCTGGGACGCTGACTCTCGACGGCACGGTCTTCGCCCTGCGACCGGCAGACGAGTTCGACGGCGACTTCTGGGATTCGCTGAACGCCGCCGTCACCGCCATCGCCACGGACGCCTTCGGTCGAGGCGAGATCGTCGTGACCGAACGCGGCGGATGGGAGTCGTCGGACGACGAGTACTGCTTGGCCGGGGCGCTGATGAACGACGGCGAACCGGTGGTTCTCATCGAGACCGCCCCGGTCCCGACCGAGAACGCGTTCTGGCCGCCGTCGGACGATCCGGTGGGGCAGACCGTCACGGCGCCGCTGTCCGACGAGACCCTGCCGGGTATCGGTGTGCTCACGATGGCCGCGGTGAACGGTTGGGGCGTCGCACCCTGGGACGTGGCGATCACGTACATCGTTCCCGACCGCGGTGCGGACGACTGACCTCTGCCCTGAGATGACCCACCCCGAAGCGTGGACCGCGGACCGGATCGACGCGATCCTCGCGGTGTTCGACACTCCCACCCTGGGCCGGGCCCGCAACTATGCGCGGGACGGAATGATCGGCGACATCGAGTGGGTCGGCGACACCGTCTCGGGGATCTCCGACGGCTCGGGCGGCAAGAGCTATCGATGCAGTGTGACGGTGACGTTCGGGCCGCGCGCCCGCGTCGTCGCATCGTGCACGTGCCCGGTGTCGCGCAACTGCAAGCACTGCGCGGCCTTGATCATCGCCGCGACGTCGACGCCGAGTCCAGACGGAGCCGAATCGACGTTGGCGCTGTCGCGGTGGCGCGCGCTGATCGGTGAGATCACCGCCGCCGGCGGCCCTGGACGTCCGCGACCTGTTCCACTCGCGACTCGCCTCGTCTTCTCTGACGAGTACACCGCGGCCGCCTCGTCGATTCAGGTCCGTCCGCAGGTGTTATCCGACTCCGGGCGGTGGGTCTCCACGTCACTGACCTGGCGATCGTTGTTCGACGGCGCGCTCTCCGACCGGATCGTCGGACTCGAGCCGCTGACCAGGCTCGCCGCCGTGCTCGCCGCAGCGCGCGGCAACGGTCCGCACGACGAGTCGATGTCGATGATGTACGCGCCGCGCATGGTCTGGCCGATTCTGCGCGATGCGCGCGACGCGGGTGTCGAGCTCGTCTTCGGGAGTCCCACCGGGCGCACCGTCCCGGTCGACCTCGACACTCCGATCACCACCGCGCTCGGGGTGTCGCCGTCCGGATCGGGTGTCGCGGTGAGTCTCCGGTTGGCGGTGGGCGGCGGGTTGATCCCGCCAGAGGACAGCCGGACGCGGCTCATCGGCAGACCGCGGGTGAACGGCGTCGCCACCGTCGTCGGCGACGTCGCACACATCGGTCCCCTGCCCGACCTCACCCCGACCGAGTCGATGCTGCTCGTGGCCGACGACACCGTGCAGGTGGACGCCGACGAGGTAGACGAGTTCCGCACCGCACTGGCCGCGGTCGCCCCCGAACGAGCCCTCGACGTAGCACCGGACGCCTTTCCGGCGACGGCGGTCTCCGGGCCGTTCCCCGTGCTGCACATCGCCGTCGGCGACACGTCCGCCGCCGCCTGGCGGATCGGGTACGACACCGACGGCGAGATCGTCGAGTATCCGCTGACGGGATCGTCTGCCGGCCGCTACCGGCGGCCCGAGGCGGAGGCCGCCGTGTGGGAGGGTCTCCGTCCGCAACTGCTCGCCGTCGCACAGGCGGGACACGGCTGGGTGAACGAGGCCGCCCGGGCTCTGCAGACCGAGCTCCCCCGCCTGCGCACCGACTTCAAGGAGTACAACCGCCTCTACGCGGTGCTCCGCCAACTGCAGGGCGGCGCCACCGTGCAGGCGGCGTTCGCATCACTGCCCGCTCGGTTCCACACCTCGCCGGTCGCCCTCACCGAGATCGAACTCGCCGTGCTCTGGGCCGAGATCGTTCCGGCGATCACCGAGGGCACCGACATCCGCGTCGTCGTCGACGGTGCTCCCCCGACGTTCCGCCGGGCCGACGACACCCCCACGCTGCACTTCTCCGGCGACGCCTCGACCGACTGGTTCGATCTGGCCGTCTCCGTGGACGTCGACGGTCACCGGGTCCCGCTCCCCGAGGTGATCGCCGCGCTCGCGGGCGGCCACACGCACATGATGCTCGACGACGACTCCTATTTCTCACTCGACGTTCCCGAGCTCATCACCCTGCGCGAACGCCTGGACGAGGCCCGCGAGATGGGCGAGCTGGACGGCGACCGAGCGTCGTCACGCAGCCTCAACGCGTCGTTGTGGGACGAGCTGCTCGAACTCGGAGTCGTCGACGAACAGCTCGTCTCGTGGCGGGAGCGCATGGCCAGACTCGCG
>JASLJL010000333.1 GCA_030152405.1 Gordonia sp. (in: high G+C Gram-positive bacteria)
CCCAGCCCGCGTCGCCTGGTTTCGACACGACGCCTCGCCTGGCGGCTCGGAGTCGGCTCAAACACCGAAAAGCCGAACCGCCCCACCGGTGGTTGTGCCGGGACCGGAGCGCCCGCGGAGGACCCGTGTCGAAACCACTCCCAGCCCGCGTCGCCCGGTTTCGGCACGACGCCTCGGAGTCGGCTCAACCCGCCGATGGGGGAGTCCCGCCGGGGCGCGCGAAGTCGGACACGGCGGCCGATGTGCCGACCGTTCAGGTTTTCCTAAGCGCGACGCCTTAGCATCAGCACGATGTCTACTCGGCCTGAAGCACCCTCACGGACGTACGCGATCGTCGCCGCCGTCGCCGGATCGATCGCGATCGCGGCGGCGGTGCTGACGCCTTTCCTGCCTGTTCAGGAGCATTCGGCGACACTCGACTGGCCCGCTGGACAGTCCTTGAATTCGGCGAACGCGTCGGTCGTCGCACCGCTCGTCACGCACACGCCGGCCACGCTCGACGTGTCCGTTCCGTGCTCAGTGCTCTCTCAGGTGAGCGGAGACACACCGTCGACCGTCATCGCGTCGATGCCACCCAAGGCGGAAGCGTTCCGCGACAACGCGCTGTCGGTGACGGCGTCGTCGTCCGGTGCGAACGTCGCGGTCCGGGGCATCGACCTCGCGACCGCGACGCGCGCCGAGCTCGACCGGTGCAAGACCCTGCACGTCTGGTCGGACGGCCCGACGATGTTCGCGCAGTTCGTCGGCCTCGGGCCGGCGGCCACCGACCCCGACGCGCAGAAGCCACAGGTCACCGGCATCTTCACCGACCTCGCCACGCAGCAGGTCGGCGCAGCTCAGAAGTCGGGTCTCGCCGTCCGGGTCGACGTCGACAACCGGTTCGACATCACCCCCACCATCCTCAAATGGCTCGTGCTCGCCATCGGTGTCGTCGCGGCTGTGCTGGCGCTGTTCGCAGCATGGAAGCTCGACGTCGCAAGTGGTCACCGGCATCGGTTCTCGCCCGTCGGACGCTGGAAGATCCTGGCGCCCAAGGCCACCGACCTGCTGGTCACCGCGGCATTGGTGATCTGGCACTTCCTCGGCGCCGGGTCGTCCGACGACGGCTACATCCTCACCATGGGCCGCAACGCCGGCGACGCGGGCTACCTCGGCGACTACTACCGCTGGTTCAACGTCCCCGAAGCACCGTTCGACTGGTATTACTCATTCCTCGGCCACTGGGCCGACATCTCCACGGCCGCCGTCTGGATGCGACTCCCGGCGCTGCTCGCCGGCTTGGCGTCGTGGTTCATCCTTAGCCGTGTGCTGCTGCCGCGCCTCGGTGTGGCGATCCGCGGCTCGCAGTGGGCGTATCTGACCGCCGCCGCGGTGTTCGTCGCCTACTGGATGCCGTTCGCGTCCGGCCTGCGGAGCGAGACGATCATCGTCCTCGGCTCCCTCGCCACGTGGTGGATGGTGGAGCGCGCCGTCGCGACTCGCCGCATCCTGCCCGCGGCTCTCGCCGCGCTCTTCGCCGGACTGTCGTTGGCGACGGCGCCGCACGGCATCGTCGCCGTGGCCGTTCTCATCGCAGGCTCCCGCCCGATGCTGCGGGTGATCCGCGCCCGCCACCGTGAGGCCGGGCTGCTGCCGCTCGTCGCACCGATCGGCGCCGCCTTCGCCCTGGTGATCATGGTGGTGTTCCGCCAGCAGACCATCGCGACGGTCGCCGAGGCGATCCGTGTCCGCTACGAGATCGGCCCGACCGCAGCCTGGTACCAGGAACTCCTCCGCTTCTACTTCCTCACTCTTTCGCACGACGACGGTGCGCTGGCGCGTCGACTGCCGGTGCTCGTGCTGGTCCTCTCGCTGCTCGCGACGCTCGCCGTCCTCCTCCGCCGCAAGCACATCCCCGGAATCGCGCGCGGTCCCGTGTGGCGGCTGGTCGCCGCGACGCTGCTGACGATCCTGCTGCTGTCGTTCACGCCCACCAAGTGGACCGTGCAGTTCGGCGTGTACACGGGTCTCGGCGCGGCGCTCGCCGCGGTGGCCGCCGTCGTCATGGCGCAACAGGTGCGTCGTTCGGCCCGCGACCTGTGGATCTACATCGCCGCGCTGATGCTCGCCTGCGCGGGCGCGACGGCCGGATCGAACGCGTGGGGCTGGAGCTACGACTTCGGGATCTCCTGGTCGGACAAGATCCCGGGCCTGGCCGGAATCCCGGTCCCGACCCTCTTCCTCGCCTTGACGGCGATCGCGTTCCTCGCCGCCATCTGGTGCCACGTGCAGCCGCCGTCGTCGAAGGACGTCGACCACGACACCAGGTGGCGCACCGTCGCCCGGTCGTCGCCGATGCTGATCCTCGTGGTCGCCGTGCTTCTCGCCGAGGGAGCGCTGTTCGCCCGCGCCGCCGTGCAGCGTGCCGACAGCTACACCAACCTGAGCGCCAACCTGCGCGCCGTCACCGGCGACACCTGCGGGATGGCCGACGACGTGCTCGTCGAGCCCGACTCCAACGCCGGCATGCTCACCCCGATCGGGACGTCCGACGTGTCGAAGGCTCTCGCCGGGAAATCCGTCGGCTTCACCCCCGACGGTGTCGCCGCCGACCTCACGCCCGAGAACATCGTGATCGGAGCGGGCACGATCCACACCGGCCGCAAGGTGTCCGCGCCGTTCGTGGTGAAGCCGGGCACGCCGGGCACTCTCGGCGGACGTGGAGCGGAGACGGTCAACGGCTCGTCCGCGGCACTGCCGTTCGGACTCGACCCGGCGACCACCCCGGTCCTCGGCAGCTACGGGTACGACGACGGCACCGCCGACCTCACCTCGTCCTGGTACCGCCTCCCGGCGCGTGACGCGTCGCCGCTGCTGGTGATCTCCGCGGCCGGATCGATCTTCTCGATCGATCAAGACGCGGCGGCCCGACCCGGTCGCTCGCTCGTCGTCGAGTTCGGGCGGGGCGAGGGCGCCGAGTTAACCACGATCAGCAAGTACGTTACGATCGACCCGGACTGGGGCTCCAACCGCCCGTGGCGCAACCTGCGCATCCCGATGTCCGCGGTCCCCGCCGGCGCGACCGCGATGCGGATCGTGGCAGAGGACTCCAACGTGAACCCGGACGAGTGGCTGGCCCTCACGCCGCCCCGCGCACCGGTTCTCAAGACGTTGAACGACGTCATCGGGCACGACAGCCCCGTCCTGGTCGACCTGTCGGTCGGCGCGCAGTTCCCGTGCCAGCACCCGATGACCGCCCACGACGGAGTGTTCGAGCAGCCGAAGTGGCGCATCATGCCCGATCAGGTGACCGCAGGCTCGAAGTCGACGTCGTGGCAGGACCGTTCGGGCGGAGGCGTCCTCGGCGTCGTCGACGGTGTGGCGACCGAGTCGACGGTCTCCACCTACTTGAAGGACGACTGGTATCGCGACTGGGGAGCACTCGTGTCGTTGACGCCACTCGTCCCCGACGCCGCCACCGCCCAGCTGTCGACTGCGACGGCCACGTCGTGGGGATGGAAGCGATCGGGTCCGATCCGGGCGGTGTCGCCCAGTGAGTGAAGTGAAGAACGTGGAATCCGATCTCGTCGAACCATCGAGCGGACCGAGTGACAAGACCGTGCGGATCGCGAAGATCGTCGCCGTCGTCGCGGGTCTCCTCGGTGTGCTGCTCGCCGTCGTCGCGCCGATCCTGCCCGTCTCGTACACGAAGACGGACCTGAACTGGCCGCAGGCGGTGGCGCAGGACGCGTCGCCCACCGTGCAGAGCGTGGCCGCGCCGAACGTCTCGTACGTGCCGGTGTCGATGGACATCACGGTGCCCTGCGCCTTGGCCGCCGACCTGCCGAAGAGCGGTGGCGTGCTCGTGTCGACGGTGCCGGCCACCGGCGCCGAGGCCGGCAAGGTGGGCCTGTTCATCCGCGCCACCTCCGACCGCATCCTCGTCACCCAGCGCAGTTCCGTGGTTCTCACCGTTCCGCGGGCGGCCGCGCAGGACGCGAAGGACTGCCGGATCGTGGTCCACGCGGACGCCGAGGGCACGCGCGGAGCGGTCGAAGGCTTCACCGGCGACGGTCAGACCACGTTCGACGTCCCCGACCCGAACTCGCGGCCCCAGATCCTCGGCGTCTACACCGACCTGCCGAAGACGACGGCCCCGGACGGGCTGAGCTTCCGCTCGACGGTCGACACGCGGTTCATCTCCAGCCCGACCACGCTCAAGGGCGGACTGCTGATTCTCGGCATCCTCTCGACGCTGCTGTCGATCGCGGCGCTGGCGGTTCTCGACGCGCGGGACGGGAAGAGGCTCCGCCGACTGCTCCCGAAACGCTGGTGGCGGCCGACTGTGCCCGACGTCCTCGTGACGGCGGTACTCGGCGTGTGGCTGTTCATCGGCGGCAACACCGCGGACGACGGCTACCAGGTGACGGTCGGCCGGATCGCGCCCGGCGCCGGTTACCTGGACAACTACTACCGCTACTTCGGTGTCCCCCAGGATCCGTTCGGCTGGCACTACCAGTATCTGTCGTTGTGGATGCAGGTGAGCACGTCGGTGCCGTGGCTGCGGCTGCTCCCGCTGCTGTTCGGTCTCGCGGGCTGGTTCCTGATCAGCCGATTCGCGCTGCCCCGACTCGGCCGCGCGGTGCGGACGTCCAAGTCCGCGTACTGGGCCGCGGCTCTCGCCTTCCTCGCCGTGTGGCTGCCGTTCAACAACGGTCTGCGGGTGGAGCCCGCGATCACCGTCGGCGTGCTCGCCACCTGGGTGCTGGTGGAACGCGCGATCGCGTCCGGCCGCCTCGTGCCGTGGGCGCTGGCGATCGTGACCGCCGCGTTCACCCTGACGATCCACCCGGTCGGTGCGATCGCCGCGGTCGCGCTCGTGGCCGGACTGCGGCCGCTCCTCGCCCGACTCCGTGCGCGCCGCGCCCGCGACGGCTGGCTGCCCATGCTGGTGCCGCTCCTCGCGTCCGGCACGGCCGTCCTCTACGAGATCTTCTCCGATCAGACCATCGCGTCGATCATGGAGGGCGTCCGCGTGCAGGGCGTCGTCGGTCCCACCAACAAATGGTGGAACGAGGGCATGCGCTACTACGTCCTTCTCAACCCGACCCCCGACGGCTCCATCGCACGCCGCATCGGCATCTTCGTGACGATCCTCGCGGTGCTGCTCGTCGTGCTGCTGCTGTTGAGCCGCCGACGCATCCCGGGCATGCCGACCGGCCCGCTGTGGCGACTCGTCGCCGTCACCGCAGGCGCGGTGGTGGTCCTGGCGTTCGTGCCGACGAAGGCGACGCACCAGATGGGTGCCCTCGCGTGTCTGACAGGTGTCCTCGCGGCCGCCGCGACCACCATGATCAGACCCGAAGTGCTGCACCGGAGATGCAACCGGACGTTCTTCGCCGCTGCCGCGACGTACGCGTTGGCCGTCGCGTTCGCGGGCCGGAACCAGTGGTGGTACGTCGGCAGCTACGGCATCCCGTGGGCTGACGACACCCCGCACTTCGGACCGCTCGCCCTATACATGCCGATCTTCCTCGCTGCCGTCGCGCTGACCGGCCTGGGTGTCTGGCAGTACTACCGCGACGACCTCGCCGAGCCATCCTCGTCGTCCCTCGAGCGGAGTCGAGAGGGTCTCGGCCTCATCGGCAGGCTGCCGCGTTACTCGCTGTCGATCGTGTGCGCGATCGTCCTGCTGTTCACGTTCGCCTCGGTCGGCAAGGCCGCGATGAGCGATTCGTGGACCTGGGCGCACTCCAACCTCAACTCGCTGCGCGGCCAACCGTGTGCACTCGCCGAGGACGTCCTTGTCGAGGCGGATCCCAACGAGGGTCTCCTCAAGCCGGCCGACGTCGCCGGGCAGAAGGGCGTCAGCGCTGCCGACGCACTGTCGGGTGGGCCGGGCAAGGCCGAAGGGTTCAGTCCCAACGGAGTGTCCGAGCACCTCGAGAGCGACGACGAGTCGGACACTGAGAGCTCCGGTTCGGTCCAACAGACCTCGGATTCGACGGAGGCGTCGTCCACGTCGGGCGGATCCGCCGACACCGAGGGCGGCACCGTGCGCACCACGGGCGTCAACGGGTCGTCGGTGAAGCTTCCGTTCGGGCTCGATCAGCGCCGCGTTCCGGTGCTGGGCACCTACGGCTCGCCGAACGGCCGAGGGAGCCTGACGTCGTCGTGGTACGGCCTGCCCGCTCGCGCCGACGACAAACCGCTGGTCACGATGTCTGTGGCGGGATCCGTCGAGAGCATCGACGATCTGGCCGTCCAGAACAGCGGGCAGTCGGTGCGACTCGAGTTCGGCCGCGTCGAGAACGACGGCAAGGTGACGACGGTGGCGTCCATGACGCCGCTCGATGCCGGTGGCACGCCGGCATGGCGCAACCTGCGGTTCCCGCTCGCCGATGCGCCGCCGCGTGCGACGGTGGTCCGGGTGGTCGCCGTCGACAAGTCGGCCGCACCCGCGCAGTGGCTCGCCGTGACGCCGCCGCGCGTCACACCGCTCGTGACGTTGAACGATCTCGTCGGTTCGCAGGCGCCCGTCCTGCTCGACTGGGAGGTCGCGCTGGCGTTCCCGTGCCAGCGTCCGGCGGCTGCGATCAACGGGGTCCTCGAAGTGCCGGAGTGGCGGATCACGCCCGACGCGGAGGGCGAGCGAGTGAACTCGCAGCGCTGGATGGCGGGCGACTACGGCGGCCCGCTCGGCATCACCGAGAACATGCTGCGCTCGGTCACCAAGCCCGCCTATCTGCGTAACGCGTGGGCCAAGGACTGGGGGACCCTGCGTCGCTTCGAACCGCTCGTCCCGCAGGTCACGGCACGTTTGGACATCTCGACCGACGTTCACAACGGACTCTGGAAGTCTGGCCCGATGAGGCCGTACAAGAACTAGTGTCGCCGGAGCGTCTCAGACCCCGAAGCGGCGATTGAGC
This sequence comes from Gordonia sp. (in: high G+C Gram-positive bacteria), assembly GCA_030152405.1. GTDB lineage: Bacteria > Actinomycetota > Actinomycetes > Mycobacteriales > Mycobacteriaceae > Gordonia. Next base: position 6,909 of record JASLJL010000333.1, read on the forward strand.
AGCCGGATGCGTCCGGCGGCGATCGCCGCGTCGGGGTGACCCGACGGCAGGTTGTTCCGCAGAACCGTCCACGCCTGGAAGTCGTCGTGGCCGTGCGGTGACGACGCCCAGGCCTGCAACGCGGAGAGATCTCCGCTTGCGAAGACCGCCGACCGCAGGTCTTCGCGCAGTTCGTCGAACAGGTCGATCACTCCGGGAGCGTCGGAGTCGGCGATGAGTCCGCCTCGCCCGAACATCGAGACGGCGGTGG
>JASLJL010000358.1 GCA_030152405.1 Gordonia sp. (in: high G+C Gram-positive bacteria)
GCCGACTCGAACGCCGTCGCCACGGCGTCGAGCTGCTGGGCCGCATGCTGCTCGAACAGGGCGAGGAACAACGACTCCTTGCCGTCGAAGTTCGAGTAGAAGGCGCCGCGCGACAGTTCGGCACGAGCGCAGATGTCCGCCATGGTCGCGGCATGGAACCCACGCTCGGCGAAGACGGCGGCTCCTGCGTCGAGGAATCGGGCCATCGTCCTGGCTCGTGTCTTCTCGCCTTTTGCCATGAGATGCCTTTCGTCTCGCTGCCATTGACTGTGCGGGGCGTCACATGGAACGATACTCATAACAAGAACATCTGTTCTATTTATGGCTGCAGCCGACCAGGAGAAGAGGTCACGCGTTGACTCAGGACACCACAGGAACAGCAGGATTCACCCCGGACGCGATTGTCGTCGGAGCGGGCCTGTCCGGTCTGGTCGCGGCGCACGAGCTCGCACTGGCCGGCCGGCGCGTGCTCATCCTCGACCAGGAGAACCGGAACAATCTCGGCGGCCAGGCGTTCTGGAGCCTCGGCGGACTGTTCCTGGTGAACTCGCCGGAGCAGCGCCGCCTCGGCATCAAGGACTCCGCCGAGCTGGCGTGGCAGGACTGGAAGGGCTCCGCGGCGTTCGACCGCCTGGGTGCAGGCAATGAGGACGAGTGGCCGGAGCGGTGGGCTCGTGCATATCTGAACTTCGCCGAGCACGAGAAGCGCGACTACCTCCGCGCGCTCGGACTGCGCTTCACGCCGGTGGTGGGATGGGCCGAACGCGGCGGCACGGTCGCCGACGGACACGGCAACTCGGTGCCGCGCTTCCACCTCACGTGGGGCACCGGCCCAGAAGTGGTCCGCGTGTTCCGGGAACCGGTCGAGAGGGCGGAGGCGCGAGGACTCATCCGGTTCGCCTTCCGGCATCGCGTCGACGAACTGATCGTCGAGGACGGTGCGGTCGTCGGCGTCCGCGGTGCGGTCTTGGAGGACACCGACGCCGAGCGCGGGGTGGCGACCGGCCGCGACGTGGCGGGCGACTTCGAACTGCGCGCCCCCGCCGTCCTGGTCACCTCCGGCGGAATCGGCCACAACTTCGAGCTGATGAAGCAGTACTGGCCCACCGAGCGTCTCGGGCCGTTCCCGAAGCACATCATCGCCGGTGTGCCGGCGCACGTCGACGGCCGGATGCTCGCGATCACCGAGCAGGCGGGTGGCCGCATCGTGAACCGCGACCGGGTCTGGGCCTACACCGAGGGCATTCACAACTGGGACCCGATCTGGCCCGACCACGCCATCCGCATCATTCCCGGGCCGTCGTCGATGTGGTTCGACGCGGACGGCGAGCGGTTGCCCGCGCCGAACTTCCCCGGCTGCGACACGAACGCGACGATGGCGGCGATCCTCAAGGGCGGCCACGACTACTCCTGGTTCGTCCTGACCGAGGCGATCATCGAGAAGGAGTTCGCGCTCTCGGGGTCCGAGCAGAACCCGGACATCACCGAGAAGGACCTCAAACTCGCGTTCGGGCGCATCAAGAGCAAGGGCGCACCGGGCCCGGTGGAGGCCTTCAAGCAGAAGGGCGTTGACTTCGTCGTCGCCGACACCCTCGAGGAACTCGTCGAGGGGATGAACGGTTTGTCTCGCGGAGGCACCGTCGACGCCACACGACTGCGCGAGCAGATCGAGGCGCGCGATCGCGAGGTGGCCAACAAGTTCGGCAAAGACGCGCAGATGCACCTGATCCGCGGCGCGCGGAACTACCTGGGCGACAAGGTGGTTCGCGTCGCCTCTCCGCACCGCATCCTGGATCCGGAGCAGGGGCCGCTCATCGCGGTCCGACTCAACATCCTCTCGCGCAAGACGCTCGGCGGCCTGAACACCGACCTCGACTCGCGCGTGCTCAGCGCGGACGGCGCTCCGGTGCCCGGCCTGTACGCTGCCGGTGAAGTCGCAGGTTTCGGCGGTGGCGGCGTCCACGGGTACAACGCACTCGAGGGCACGTTCCTCGGCGGATGCATCTTCTCCGGCCGCGCGGCCGGTCGGGCTGCGGCACGAGCTACAGGAGGCAGGGCATGACGGACAGCGGATCGTCGAAGACGGCACTCGTCACCGGCGCATCGTCGGGCATCGGACTCGAGGTGGCGCGGCTCCTCGCCGCGCGCGGGTACCGGGTGCTGGGCACGTCCCGGAATCCGGCGACGATCCCCGCGGACAAGCGGCTGGCGGGAGTCGAGTACGTCGCCCTCGATCTGGCCGATCGTGACTCGATCGCGGCCTGCGCCGACGCGGTGGGGGACGTCGACATCGTCGTCCACAACGCCGGCGAGAGCCAGTCCGGCGCACTGGAGGAACTGCCCGCGGACGCCGTGGACCGGTTGTTTCAGACCAACGTGTTCGGGGTCGTCCAGCTGACGCAGCGGCTGCTCCCCGGCATGCGGGCACGCGGCTACGGTCGCGTCATCACCGTCGGATCGATGCTGGCGAGCTTCCCGCTGGCGTTCCGCGGGTCGTACGTCGCCGCGAAGGCGGCGTTGAAAGGGTTCGCCGCTTCCGCCCGCCAAGAGCTCTCGCCGTTCGGAGTCTGGGTGGCACACGTCGAGCCCGGATCGATCGCGACCGGAATCGGTGAACGCCGGACGAAGTACACAGCCGACGACTCCG
>JASLJL010000373.1 GCA_030152405.1 Gordonia sp. (in: high G+C Gram-positive bacteria)
ACCGACTCCGGGATCGACCCGGCATTCGCATCCGAACTCTCAGCCCATGACATCGAGGTGGTCGTCGCATGATCCTGACAGTCACAGCCAATCCGAGCATCGACCGGACTCTCGAACTGGACGGTCCGCTCGTCCCGGGCGGCGTGCATCGGCCGGTCGGCGTCGTCGACCAGCCCGGCGGCAAAGGCGTGAACGTCGCTCGCGTGGTCGACGTCGCGGCTCTCCCCACGATCGCCCTCGTCCCCGCGCATCCGGGCGATCTCTTCCTCACTCACCTCGATCGGGCGGGTCTCCCCCACGCGGCCGTGCACGTCGACGGCGACGTGCGAGTGAATCTCACCGTCGCCGACCCCGACGGAGTCACGACCAAGATCAACGCTCCCGGCTTCTCGCTCAGCGGCCCCGAGGCCGACCTGCTGACCGCGGCGGTCGTCGGACGCGCCGCCGACGCGGACTGGCTAGCACTCTGCGGGTCGCTGCCGCCGGGACTCCCGGACACCTGGTACGCGGATCTCATCCGCCGACTCCGTGACAGCGACGTCCGGATCGCCGTCGACACATCGGGGGCGCCGCTGCGGCACATCGTCGACGCCGGTCCCGACCTGATGAAGCCGAACTCCGAGGAGCTCGCCGAACTCACCGGGGCCGACCCGGACGCCCTCGAGGTCGCTGCTGCGAACGGCGATCCGTCGGCGGCCGCCGAGGCGTCGACGGCGCTCGCTGCCACCACCGGTGGAGCGGTGCTCACAACGCTCGGCGGTGCGGGCGCACTGCTCGCGGTGGACGGCGACGTCTGGTTCGCCACCGCACCGCCGGTCCGGGTCCGCAGCACCGTGGGCGCGGGCGACTCGTCGCTCGCCGGGTATCTGATCGCCGAACACTCCGGCGCCGATCCGGCCGGCCGCCTGAGACATGCGGTCGCGTGCGGCTCGGCCGCGGCCGCCCTGCCGGGAACCACTCCGCCCACCCCCGACCTGCTCGACCAGGCCGGCGTCAGGGTCACCCGCCTCTGACCCGTACCCGCTTGCCCGATCTTTCAGTCCCACCCCGTCCCTTCCACACATCCAGCCCCTCCCACGCCCACTCACAGCCCCTCCCACGCCCACTCACAGCAAGGTAGACGTCATGTCCGAACCCATCATCACGCCGCCGCTGGTGCTGCTCGACGCCGACGCAGGCGCCGATACCGAAGCGGTCGTCCGCACACTCGCCGGCCTCGTCGGCGACGCCGGTCGGTCCGCAGACCCGACCGATCTCATCGATGGAGCACTGGCCCGCGAGGCCAGCTCCCCCACGGGTCTGCCCGGCGGAATCGCGATCCCGCACGCCCGCGCCGAATCCGTCACGTCCGCCACCCTCGCCATGGCCCGGCTGTCGAATCCCGTCGACTTCGGCGCCAAGGACGGTCCCGCCGACATCGTCTTCCTGATCGCGGCCCCGGCCGGTGCGGGCAGCGAGCACATGAAGGTCCTCAGCGCCCTCGCTCGAGCCCTGGTGCGGCCGGAGTTCGTGCAGAGCCTCCGCGACGCCGAGGACGAGGCGGCCGTCGTCGCTCTCGTGACCGAAGCGGTCACCCCGAAACCTGCCGCCGAAACCGCGCCCGCCGCTGCCGCCGCCCCGGAGGCGAGTTCCGACGTCACATCGATCCTCGCGATCACGGCCTGCCCGACCGGCATCGCTCACACCTACATGGCCGCCGACGCCTTGAAGCTGGCCGCCGAGCGTGCGGGCGTCGAGTTCGCCGTGGAGACGCAGGGTTCCAGCGGGACCACTCCGTTCACCGCCGAGCAGTTGGCGAACGCGGACGCGGTGGTCTTCGCCACCGACGTCGGGGTCAAGGGCCGTGAACGCTTCGCGGGCAAGCCGGTCGTCGAATCGGGCGTCAAACGTGCGATCAACGAGCCTGATGCCATGATCGGCGAAGCCGTCGCGGCGTCGACCGACCCGAACGCGCGCCGCGTGCCCGCAGGCGACGGTGCGGCCGACGCGAACGAGTCCGCCGACGGCGGCATCGGAGTGGGAGGACGCCTCAAGCAGGCCCTGCTCACCGGCGTCAGCTACATGATCCCGTTCGTCGCGGCAGGCGGCCTTCTGATGGCCCTCGGATTCCTCATCGCGGGCTACGAGATCGGCAACACGCACGGCGACTCCGGTCTGTCGAACGGCGCGTACGTCGCACTGAACAACACGCTCTGGGATCTCCCCTCCGGCGGCCTGTCCGAATACCTCGGCGGCGTCAGCTTCGCGATCGGCGGGGCCGCGATGGGCCTCATGGTCGCAGTGCTCGCCGGATACATCTCGTATGCCATCGCCGACCGGCCGGGACTCGCGCCGGGCTTCACCGCGGGTGTCATCGCCGTGACCGTCGGCTCCGGTTTCATCGGCGGCGTCGTCGGCGGTCTCATCGCGGGCGTGGTCGCCCTGTGGATCTCGCGGATCCCGCTCCCGCAGTGGGCCCGCGGTCTTCAGCCGGTCGTCATCATCCCGCTGATCGGCACGCTGGTCACCGGCGCGATCATGTACATGCTGCTCGCAGGCCCGCTGTCCTGGGTGAACACCTCACTCGAGGACGCGCTCAACTCGATGTCGGGCAGCTCCAAGGTGGTCCTCGGCGTCGTGATCGGCCTGATGATGTGCTTCGACCTCGGCGGCCCCGTCAACAAGGCCGCGTACGCGGTCGGCGTCGCCGGACTCGCCTCGGCGGACGCCGGTGTGGGCCAGTGGGAGTTCATGGCCGCGGTCATGGCCGCGGGCATGGTCCCGCCGCTGGCACTCGCCCTGGCGACCACGCTCCGGCCGGGACTGTTCACCGAACCCGAACGCGAGAACGGCAAGGCCGCGTGGCTGCTCGGCGCCTCCTTCATCTCCGAGGGCGCCATCCCGTTCGCGGCCGCCGACCCGATCCGCGTGATCCCGTCGATGATGCTCGGCGGCGCCGTCACCGGCGGCCTGTCGATGGCCCTCGGAGCTCAGCTCCGGGCTCCGCACGGCGGTGTCTTCGTCCTCTTCGCCATGAACGGAACATGGTGGAAGTTCCTGATCGCTATCCTCGTTGGCATGGTTGTCTCCGCGTTCGCGGTGATCGCCGCCAAGCAGATCAAGCCGAGGGCGAACAGCGAGGCTCCGACCCCGGTGTCCGCCTGACACTAGAAACCGCTTGACCTTCACCAATCTCCATCAGAAAGGCGCAACAATGCCCAGCACCACCGTGACCGTCGGCTCCGCAGTCGGTCTCCATGCTCGCCCGGCGACCCTGATCGCCGAAGCGGCGGCCGCACTCGGCTCCTCGGTCACCCTCTCCGTCGACGGCGGCGATCCGGTCGACGCGGGCAGCGCGCTGATGATCATGACCCTCGGTGCCGAGAAGGGCGCGAATGTCACGGTCGAGAGCGACGATCAGGCAGCGGTCGACACCGTCGCCGCGCTCGTGGCGAAGGACCTCGACGCCGAATAGTCAGACGATCAGGTCGGCGTACTCGCCGGCCAACGACGAAGGCATCCGCACATGCAGGCGGGTGCCTTCTTCGTTGTGTTCGGTCGACAGCACGTGAGCGTGCTGGTGCAGTCGTGCGATCACCTCGCCACGCGCGAACGGGACCTGCACGTCGGCCTCGACGTCGTCGCGCTGCACGAACGCGGTGATCCGGTCGAACAGCGTCGACAGTCCCTCGCCGGTGCGGGCGGACACGAAGACCGCATCGCCGAACTCGGCCCGCAGGGTGGTCATCCGGACATCGTGGATCGCGTCGACCTTGTTGATCACCAGCAGTTCCGGCGGCGACGGGAGCTTCTCCTCCTCGAGCACCTCGCGAAGCACCTGACGAACCGTCGAGATCTGATGATCCGGGAACGGGTCCGCCCCGTCGACCACGTGGATCAGCAGGTCGGCGTCGACGGCCTCCTCCAGAGTCGACCGGAACGCCTCGACGAGTTGCGTGGGCAGGTGCCGGACGAAGCCGACGGTGTCGGTGAAGACGACTTCGTGGCCGTCCGCCAGTTCCGCTCGGCGGGTGGTCGGATCCAGGGTCGCGAACAGTGCGTCCTGCACGAGTACACCGGCGCCGGTCATGGCGTTGACGAGGCTCGACTTGCCCGCGTTCGTGTATCCGACCACGGTCAGTGCGGGCACGTTGCCGCGACGGCGGGCGGCGCGCTTGACGGTTCGCGCGGTCTTCATCCCGCGGATCTCCTTGCGGAGCTTCGCCATCCGCTCGCGGATGCGTCGTCGGTCGGTCTCGATCTTGGTCTCACCCGGACCGCGCAGGCCGACACCGCCGTTGCTGCCCGCTCGGCCGCCTGCCTGACGGGACATCGACTCGCCCCAGCCGCGCAGTCGCGGGAGCATGTACTCCATCTGGGCGAGCGTCACCTGCGCCTTGCCTTCGCGTGAGGTCGCGTGCTGAGCGAAGATGTCGAGGATCAGGGCGGTTCGGTCGATGACCTTGACTTTGACGACCTTCTCCAGCGCCGTCAGCTGCGCCGGCGTCAGCTCGCCGTCGCAGACCACGGTGTCGGCGCCGGTCGCCAGGACCACTTCGCGGAGCTCTTGCGCCTTGCCGGACCCGAGGTAGGTCGCCGGATCGGGTTTGGATCGTCGTTGGAACAGCGCTTCGAGCACTTCGGAGCCCGCCGTCTCGGCGAGCGCCGCGAGTTCGGCGAGGCTCGCCTCGGCCTGTGCGAGGGTGCCGGACGTCCAGACGCCGACGAGGACCACGCGCTCGAGTCGGAGCTGGCGGTACTCGACTTCGGTGACGTCGTCGAGTTCGGTGGAGAGTCCGACGACGCGCTGCAATGACGCGCGGTCGTCGAGGGCGAGCTCACCGGTTGTCGGGTGAGTCGTGAGGTCGGGGTTCTCGGTGTGTGTTTCAGTCATTCCGTGCACCATTGTGCCCGTCGCCTGCCCCGTCCCGCATCTGCATTTCCGCGGCGGGGATCAGACTGTGGCCCAGCCGGGATTCAACTCGCCGCGTGCGACCAGCCGTGACGGGCCGCGCAGCACCGCGGCGTCGTCGGCGACGGTCACCACCACCTGGCCGCCGGGGACCGTGATCCCGACGACCCCGTGATCACGGCCGATTCCGTGGAGTGCGGCGCTCGCCGCCGCGACGAGTCCCGTTCCGCACGATCGGGTCTCCCCCACGCCGCGCTCGAACACCCGCATGTGTGCGGTGAAGTCCACCCCGGACGTCTCGGCGGCCAGCGGCGTCAAAAGTTCGACGTTCGCGCCGTTCGGGAACACCTCGGCGTCGAGTTCTGCGCCCGTCGTCAAGTCCATCGCCGCCAGTGCGTCGACCGTCAGTCCGTCGACGACGCAGGCGAGGTGCGGGTTCCCGACGTCGACGCGCTCTCCGATGTACCGTCCGCGCGCGATCCCGACGGCACTCGGTCCGTCGAGCCGGACATGTCCCATCGCCACACTCACGTCGGCGTCGACGCCGTCGAAGGAGTGGACCACGACGGGCCGCGCGCCGGCGCGCGAGCCGACCGAGAAGGTGTCCGAGTCGACGAGACCGGCGGCGCGACAGTAGTGGGCGAACACGCGCACGCCGTTGCCGCACATCTCGGCGATCGAGCCGTCTGCGTTGCGGTAGTCCATGAACCAGTCGTCGGCGACGACCTGGTCGGGCAGTCCGTCGAGCACTCCCGCGTCGACGAGGGCCCCCGCCGTCGCGACGCGCAGCACGCCGTCCGCGCCGATCCCCCGCTGGCGGTCGCACAGCGCGCTGACCAGCCCCGTCGTGAGATCGACGGAGACCGTCGGATCGGGGATCACGACGAAGTCGTTCTGGGTTCCGTGACCTTTGACGAACGAGAGTGCTGGCGCGGCAGTCATACTCGGAGATTTTACGCGTCGATCGCGCGCATGGCCTCGTCGAGGAGTGTCGGCGACGATGCGTCCAACCAGGTCGCGCGGTGATCGCGTCGGAACCACGACCGTTGCCTGCGCACATAGCGCCGGGTTCCGATGAACGTCAGCTCCTGAGCGGTGTCGAGGTCGTACTCCCCGTCGAGGTGCGCGAGCATCTGCACATAGCCGATCGCCTGGGAGGCCGTCTTCCCGTCACGGAGTCCTTCTTCGCAGAGCCCCAGGACCTCGTCGCGGAAACCGGACGCGAACATCTGCGCGGTCCGCGCCTCGATCCGGCGGTCCAGCAGGTCGCGCTCGCGGTCGATCGCGAGAATCCTGGTCCCCCAACGCGGTTCGCCGATGGTGGGCGCCGACGCCGCGAACGGCTCGCCGGTCAGCTCGACCACTTCCAGGGCGCGGACGATGCGCCGGCCGTCGGTGTCGAGGATCGTCGACGCCGCGGCCGCATCGACCTCCCGCAGTCGGGCGTGCAGCGCGAGCGACCCGACCTCCGCCAGCTCTGCCTCATAGCGCGCGCGGACGTCGGGGTCGGTGGCGGGGAACTCCCAGTCGTCCAGGAGCCCTTGGGCGTACATCATCGACCCGCCGACGATCACCGGCGTCACGTCGGCGGGTCGATGATGTACGTCCAAGGGCTCCTGGACGACTGGGAGTTACCCGCCACCCACCCCGACGTCCGCGCGCGCTATGAGGCAGAGCTGGCGGAGGTCGGGTAGCTCGCGCTGCACGCCC
>JASLJL010000406.1 GCA_030152405.1 Gordonia sp. (in: high G+C Gram-positive bacteria)
TGAGGGTTTACGACGCTCGCTCGACGGACAGTGAGGGTGGGCGGGATTGTCGCTGAGGAGCCCTCCGCAGCCCGCGAGCCGCGAGGCGAGCCGGCGAGGACTGCCGACGAAGCGACAATCCCGCCCACCCGCGGGGGTTTCGTTCAATGGACGGGGGTAGCGACAGCCTTGATCTCGAGGTACTCCTCGAACCCGGCCACCCCCATCTCACGACCGATGCCGGACTGCTTGTAGCCGCCGAAGGGGATGTCGGCGGAGTACCAGATGCCGCCGTTGACGCCCATGGTTCCGGTGCGCACACCGTCGACGACGGCGTTGATCCGTTCGGGGTCGCTGCCCCAGACGGCGCCGGACAGGCCGTACGGGGAGTCGTTGGCGATGTCGATCGCGTCCTGGTCGCCGTCGTGCGGAAGGATCACCAGGACGGGTCCGAAGATCTCCTCCTGCGCGACGCGCGAGGAGTTGTCCAGACCGGACACGAGAGTCGGTGCGACGAAGTAGCCCGGCCGATCCGGTCGGTTGCCGCCGACCTCGATGACGCCGCCCTCGTCGCGTGCGAGTTGCACGTAACTCTCCACGCGATCGCGTTGGCGTGCGGAGATGACGGGCCCGCAGACGGTGCCGGGTTTGGTGGGGTCGTCGGCGGCCAGGCCCGCCATCGCGTCGCGGGTGAGCTCGGTGGCCTCGGCGAGTCGTTCGCGCGGGACCACGAGCCGGGTGGTGATGGCACACCCCTGGCCGGCGTGGGTGACGACCGAGAAGGCCGCCATCGAGCAGGCGGCGCGCAGATCGGCGTCGTCGAGGACCAGGAACGCCGACTTGCCGCCGAGTTCGAGGAACACCTTCTTCAGGGTGGGTGCGGCGTCGGCCATGACCGAACGGCCGGTGGCGGTGGAGCCGGTGAACGACACGATGTCCACGCGCGGGTCGGTGGACAGCTGCGCACCGAGTCGGTGGTCGGTTCCGGTGACGATGTTGATCACGCCTGCCGGGAAGTCGGTCTCCTCCGCGATCACCTTGCCGACGAGCGCCGCGCACCACGGGGTGTCGGGGGCGGGTTTGAGGACCACCGTGCAGCCTGCCGCGAGTGCCGGTCCGATCTTCGCGAAGTTGATCTGGTGCGGGAAGTTCCACGGTGTGATCGCACCGACGACGCCGACCGCCTCCGACCGGAGTTCACGGGTGTTGGGTATCCCCATCGGAGACGCCTCGCCGAGGTCGCGTCGCCACGCATAGCTTTCGGCGAGATCGGCGAAGTAGCCGAGGTCGGTGATCGGTCCGACGAGTTGTGGGCCATGGGTGAGGAACACCGGGCAGCCGACCTCGGCGACGGTGAGGTCGCGCAGTTCGTCGGTGTGGGCGAGGAGGGCGTCGCGCAGTTGGCGGAGGCAGCGTGCGCGGAACGCGTGATCGCGGGACCAGCCGGCGGTGTCGAAGGCGCGGCGGGCCGCGGCGATCGCGGCGTCCATGTCGTCGTCGGTCGCCTCCGCCGCCTGGCCGATCACTTCTTCGGTCGCGGGATTGACGACGTCGAACGTTCCACCGGACCCGGGGCGCAGCACGCCGTCGATGAGCAGGTCGGAAGCCGTTTCCGGACGTAGAGCCATGGTTGGAATCCAATCTGGACAAGTGTCTAAACTGTTGTTCCAGTGAAGCTACGGCATGAAATGGTTCGTGTCCACGACTTCGATGGAACAAGGTCTGGACAGGTGTCTAGACATAGATTCTGATGGCGGGTACGGTGATCGCCATGACCGCATCCGTCGAGAGTGAATCGACCCGCCGCCGCCTGACTCCGCAACAGGCCGAGAAGATCTCGAAGATGGCGGACGCCGCCGTCGAGATCCTGTCGGCCGAGGGCTACGAGAAGCTCTCGGTCCGCGACGTCGCGAAACGGGCGGGGGTGGCGCCGGCGACCGCGTACACCTACTTCAGCTCGAAGAGTCACCTCGTCGCCGAGGTGTTCTGGCGTCGGCTGGCGGTCGGCGTGCCGGAGCCCGATCCCGCCGCGCCGCCCCGCGAGCGGGTGGCCGAAGTCCTTCGCGGCGTCGCGATGGTCGTCGCCGGGGAGGGGCAGCTCGGTGCGGCCGTGACCGTCGCGCTGCTCGGCGGTGATCCCGAGTCCGAGCATCTCCGCTGGCGCATCGGCGGGTTTATCCACGACCGTCTCACCGCGGCGGTCGGGGACGAGCTCGACAACGCCGCCGAGGTGATCGACGCCCTGCAGATGCTGTACGCGGGCGGACTGGTGACGGCGGGCATGGGCCATCTGAGCTACGAGGCCACGTCCGAGCGGCTCGTCGCGGCCGCCGAACTCTTGATGAGGAACTGATGACGACAGCAGACACCGGGATGCAGCACCTGATCCCTTTTGATCCGTACGACTACGACTTCCACGAGGACCCCTACCCGACGTATGCGCGACTGCGCGCCGAGGCGCCGGTCTACCGCAACACCGACGGCGACTTCTGGGCCCTCGCCCGCCACGACGACGTCTCCGAGGCGTTCCGCGACAACGTCCGGCTGTCGAACAGTTGGGGAGTGTCGATGGACCCCGCGTCGTACAACCCCAACGCCGAGTACTCGATGAGCTTCCTCGCCATGGACGATCCGCGGCACCTGCGGCTGCGGAAGCTCGTGTCGAAGGGATTCACGCCGCGTCGAGTATCCGAACTGGCGCCCCGGATCGCCGAGCTCACCGCCAAGCACTGGGACCGATGCCTGGAGATGGGCGAGTTCGACTTCGTCCACGACTTCGCCGGGCTGCTCCCGATGGACGTCGTGTCCGAGCTTCTCGGCGTCGGCGAGTCGGACCGTCCGCACCTGCGGAAACAGTCCGACCTGCTGATTCATCGCGAAGAGGGCGTGACCGACGTCCCGGAGGCGGCCGTGCACGCCTATCTCGATCTCCACGGCTACTACACGACGCTGCTCGCCGAGCGCCGGAAGAACCCCGGGGACGACCTCGTCTCCGCGCTGACCACCGCCGAGCTCGTCGACGGCGGCGAGCGGATCGCGTTGACCGACCAGGAGATCATCGGCTTCATGATGCTCATGGTGGTCGCGGGGAACGAGACCACCACGAAGCTCCTCGCCAACTCGGTGTTCTGGGGAGCGCGGAGCCCCGAGCAGGTGGCGCCGGTGATCGCGTCGTCGACGTCGGCCGACTCTGCGCTCGACGCTGTCGCTCCCTGGGTCCAGGAGACGCTGCGCTACGACACCTCCACGCAACTGCTGCTGCGCCGGGTGATCGACGACGTGGAGTACGGCGGGCACACCATTCCCGCGGGCGACCGGGTCCTGCTCCTCATCGGGTCGGCCAACCGCGACGAGGAGGTCTTCGGCCCGGACGCCGCCGACTACGTGATCGGTCGGGAGAGCTCACGGACCATCCTCAGCTTCGGGCTCGGCACCCACTTCTGCCTCGGCGCGCACCTCGCGCGCCTGGAGACCGAGATCGGCCTCGCGCAGATCGCTCGGACGATCAGTTCGTTCGACGTCGACTTCGAGCGAGCGAACCGCGTCCACTCGGTGAACGTCCGCGGCTTCGCCGATCTCCCCATGACCGTGAAGGCTCGGTGAGCGTCGTGGGATTCGCACCTCATCCGGAACGTCGCCCCGTCCTCGTGGCCGGAGCGTCGTCGGGCATCGGTGAAGCGACCGCCCGCGCGCTCGGAGCGCTCGGGCATCCCGTCGCGCTCGGCGCACGACGTGTCGAGAAGTGCGCGAAGACCGCGGCGGAGATCAGCGCAGCCGGCGGCGAGGCGATCGCCGTCGCGCTCGACGTGACCGACAACGACTCGGTGATCGCGGCGTTCGCCCAGGCCACGGAGGCCCTGGGAGACATCGAGATCGTGGTGGCCGGGGCGGGCGATCTGCAGATCGGTCGCGCGCACGAGATGCCCGTCGACGAGTGGGCGTCGCAGATCGACATCCATCTCGTCGGTGCGTATCGGCTCTACCGGGCGGCCGTTCCGTCGATGATCGAGCGCCGACGGGGCGACTTCGTCTTCATCAGCTCCGACGTCGTCTCGCATCCGCGGCCGTGGTCGTCGGCCTACGTCGCCGCCAAGTTCGGTGTCGAAGGCCTCGTCGCGACGGCCCACATGGAACTCGAGGGCACCGGTGTGCGCGCCGGGCTCGTCCGACCCGGGCAGACGCTGACCGGCATGGGGATGAACCTCGACCAACAGGCGACCGAGGCGATGCTCAACGACTGGATCGCGTTCGGGCTGGCTCGTCACGGACATTTCCTGAGCCCGGAGAACCTCGCACACGCGGTGGTCTCCATGGTGACCCTCCCTCCCGGCGCCCACATGAAGGCCGTCGATGTAGAGGCCGAGGGCAAGCTCACTCGACCAAAGGAGAACTCATGAACAGCGTGACCGCCAAGCGCGTGTCCGGCGGAACCGGGGAGCACGGCCACCTCGACGAGCTGGCCTCCGACCCGATCGGACTGTTCCAGCGGGTGCTCGCCGAGTGCGGCGACGTCGGCTATTTCCAGCTCGCCGATCGCGACGTGGTGCTGGTCAGCGGGGCCGCGGCCAACGAGGAGTTCTTCCGGGCGCCCGACGAGGTGCTCGATCAAGGGGCCGCGTATCCGTTCATGACGCCGATCTTCGGCGAGGGCGTGGTCTTCGACACGAGCCCGGAACGCCGGTCGGAGATGCTGCACAATCAGGCGCTCAAGGGCGCTCACATGAAGCAGCACGCGGTGACCATCCCGACCGAGGTGGAGCGGATCATCGCCGATTGGGGCGACGAGGGGGAGATCGACCTTCTCGAGTTCTTCGCCGAGCTGACGCTGTACACATCGTCGGCGTGCCTTATCGGTCGCAAGTTCCGTGAAGAGCTGTCGGGGCACATCGCGCACCTCTACCACGAGCTGGAGAAGGGCACCGACCCGATCGCCTACGTGGACATGCACGCCGACATCGAGAGCTTCCGAC
>JASLJL010000465.1 GCA_030152405.1 Gordonia sp. (in: high G+C Gram-positive bacteria)
CTCTCCGCCCGCGTCCCGGAGCAGTCTGCGCAGGTTGGAGATGTACGCCTGCAGGCTGGTGCCCGCTGCGGGCGGCGGTCGATCGCCCCACACCGCGTCCATCAGTCGGTCCCGCGACACCACGGCCCCACGACCGAGCAGCAGTGCCGCGAGAACCGCTCGCTGCTTGGGTGAGCCCAGGTCGACCTGTACGCCGTCTCGGATGACGGTCAGGGGGCCGAGCGCACGGTACTCACGCATCGACTCGTTCATCCACGAGGCGATCCTACGACTGGCAACGCCTCGACCGATCCGGTTTGCGTCGAACGTCGCGACTGCTCGCTCGGCGGATCCCCGAGCACGGCACGACCCAGCGTCGCCGCCGCGACCAGCGCACCGACTGCCGCCACGCCGCAGCTGATCCAGAGTGCGACGACCAGTGCGTCGGTGAAGTCCTGCGCGGCGTCGGGAGCGAAGGCCGACTGCGCCGGGAACACCGCGCCGAGCGCCGCCACGCCGAGAGCGATGCCGGACTGCCGGAACACGTCGTTCACACCGGTGGCGAGACCGAGGTCGTCGGCGCCGCTCTCGGACAGCACGACGGCCGACAGCACTGGATTGAAGACGCCGGCCCCGATGCACGACAGCAGGAATCCGGGCACCAGATTCCATCCGGACCCGTCGACCGTGGCGATCGTCATCCACGCCAGCCCACCGGCCACCGCGATCAACGACGCCGTGATCAGCGTCCGCGGCGCGACGAGAAGCATCAGTCTGTCGGTGGCTCCCGCAACGATCAGCATCACCGCGGTACCGGGAAGGTAAACCAGGCCCGCCTCGATGGGCGTCATCCCGAGCACGCCTTGCAGATACAGGGTGACGTACACGAACACGGCGAACATCGATGCGGAGATCGCGAACGTCGCGCACTGTGCTCCGGCGAACGCGCGAGTCGCGAACAGCCCCAACGGCAGCATCGGCTCGGCGACGGACGCCTCGACGATCAGGAAGGCCACGAAGGCTATCCCGGCGACCGCAAACACGACGAGGGTGCGGGGCGCGGACCAGCCGTCCTCCGCCGCCTCGAAGAACCCGTCGTCAACGCCGCCAGGGCGACGATCGCCGTCAGCTGACCGAGCCAGTCGCCGCGGCGGGGCGACGCTCTGCGCGATTCGTCGATCCACCGGACTCCGATCAGTATCAGCAGACCGACCGGCACATTGATCAGAAAGATGGCACGCCAGTCGAGCCACTCGGTCAGCACGCCGCCGAGCAGCGGGCCGACGGCGAACGCGGCGCCGATGGTGGCGCCGTATGCGGCGAGTGCGGTCGCACGCTCACGACCGGTTGGGAACGCGTTCGCCAGGAGCGCGAGCGAGGTCGCGAACAGCAACGACGCGCCCAGTCCCTGCGCCACCCGGGCGAGGTTCAGCAGCAGCATCCCGTCGGCGCTCGCACACCACACCGACGACGCCGTGAAGACGACCGCGCCGATCGTGAACACCCGTCGACGTCCCACTCGGTCGGCCCACGCGCCCGCGCTGAGGACGGTCGAGGCGAGCGCCAGGGTGTAGCCGTCGATGACCCACTTGAGTCCCCCGAGGTCGGCGGCGAAGTCGAGGGATATCGCAGGCAGTGCCGTGTTGACCACCGCGATGTCGAGCATCAGCATCGCGGTGGCCGCACACACTGCGGCAAGGGTGATCCGGCGGCGGGCGTCCCACCGCTGAGGCGTGTCGGTCATGAGGGTGTCCTCTCGAGTAGTCGATGAGGACACCGTGGTCGCGACGGCTTGGAGTCGCCTTGTCGCGGACTTGGCGCGTAGTTCCCGTGCGGCCTGGTCGGGTCAGACGGGGCTCGGCGCCGGGCGCACCGTGTCGACGAGATCGACCGGAACCAGGCGGTCGGAGAGGTCGACGGCCGGGTTCACGAGCCGTTGCACCGATTTCGCGAGCTCGAGGCGGTCGGGCGCGGGGAGCTGCAGGTCGAAGACGGTGAGCGTGACGACGAGCTCGGGAGCGGTCACGATGCGCATGAACGTGGCGCCGATCGTGTCGTCGCCGATGAACCCGGCGATAGTCGTCGGGCGACCCGACTCGCTGTACGTCAGCCGCATCGGCAGGACGGGGACTCCCGCGTCGACGGCCGCCTGGAAGAACGCCGGGCGGAACCGCCCGGACGCCGCACCGCACCAGGTGGTGCCCTCCGGGAACACCGCCACGGCACGGCCACGGTCGAGGATCCCGGTGACCTTGTCGATCATCGGTCGCAGCAGTCGGAGATCTCCGCGGACGTGCGAGAGGACGCCGAACGCCTTGGCGACGATCCCGAAGCCCGCCATCTGCGCCACCTCGTGCTTGGCGACGAACCGGGCCGGCGCGACCGACGCCATCGCGACGATGTCGAGGAAGGAGACGTGATTGGCCACGATGAGGGCTCCCCGAAGGCGACGTGCCTCGTCGGGACGCCGATCCTCGACGGTGAGGCGCACGCCCATCGACCGGAGGCAGACGCGCGCGCTCCCCCGCCAGTAACCGAGCCGGGCTCGTCGCGGAACGAGCACGGTGATCAGCCCGACTGTCAGGAGAACGACTGCGGCGAAGGCGAACCCGGTCATCCGGGCCGTCGACCTCAGTCTCGACACTCGCCTGGTCTCCGGCACACAGGCCGCACCGCACGGGCTGTGCGGCACCCATTGGTTCACGGTCGTGTTCGTCATGGTGTCGCTGCCCGGGCCCGCTAGTCCGTGCTCTTCATTCGTGCCATCGCACCGCGGAGCCGTTCGACGTAGCGCGCTTCGCCCTGGTGCCGGTCGAGGACGGTGAGGAAGTCGCCGACGTCGAAGACCTCGTCGAAGGCCGGTTCGCCACAGACTCGGGCGCCCAGACGCGTGTAGCCCTTGAGGAGGGCCGGGAGCCGTAGCGTCTCCGGCGGCTCCAACTCGTCGAGGGAACGTCCGTCCACCTCGACGGGGATGTACGGGAACGCCTGCCACTGTCCCCGGTACTTGTCGCGCGCGAGATCGCGGATGCCCCGAAGCTCTCGTCCGCGGCCGAGCGGCGATTCGAGCGGCACCGACACGCAGCCCATCATGTAGCGGTAGCCGCCGTCCTCCAGGTATCCGAGGAGCGCGGCCCAGAGCATCGCGGTGACCGATCCGCTGCGGTGCTCGGGATCGACGACGGCGCGTCCCATCTCGACGGTCTCACCGCGAATGGGATCCAGCTCGTCGAGGTCGAACTCCCCCGCCGAGTACCAGCCGCCAGCCGCGATCGCGCGCGGGGGCGGAAGCACGCGGGCGCAGCCGACGAGCGCGTCGGTCGGCAGGTGACGCACCAGGAGGTGCTCGCAGTGGTCGTCGAACCGGTCGGCGTCTCGGCCGGACGCGGCGTCGCCGATCGAGTCCGAGTAGCCTGCCTCGTTGTTGAACACGTCGAAGCGGAGACGCTGTGCGGCGTCCACGTCGACCGCGTCCTCGGTGATCGTCACTTCGTAGTCGCCGCCGGCCAAGAGCACCCGGCGCGTGCTTGCACTGAACGCTGCAACACCAATCACTGTCATGTCTGCAGTCAAGGCGACCCGTCCGGCCTCGCGGTCACGGCGACGTGACGTGTTCGGACACGCCCCGTGAACTCCTCGACTCCTGGTTTCCCGGCTCGCAACCTGCCTGTCTCGAACTCGTCGCCCGCAGACGCGGAACACCCCGCCGCACGGATGCGACGGGGTGTTCTGCGGTTGACTTCTCGAGTCAGATCACAGCGCTCACTTGCGCTTGTTGATCTCCTCGGTCAGCTGCGGGGCGACGTTGAAGAGGTCGCCGACGATGCCGAAGTCGCTGATCTCGAAGATCGGAGCCTCTTCGTCCTTGTTGACGGCCACGATGGTCTTCGAGGTCTGCATGCCTGCACGGTGCTGGATCGCGCCGGAGATGCCGAGTGCGATGTACAGCTGAGGCGACACGGTCTTGCCGGTCTGACCGACCTGGAACTGTCCGGGATAGTAACCGGAGTCGACAGCGGCACGCGACGCGCCGACGGCTGCACCGAGCGAGTCGGCCAGCGCCTCGACGACGGCGAACTGGTCGGCCGAGCCGACACCGCGGCCACCGGAGACGACGATCGACGCCTCGGTGAGCTCGGGGCGATCGCCGCCGACGATGGGCTCGACGCTGGTGATCTTGACGGCGTTCTCGGCCTGGGCCGGGACCTCGACGTTGACGACCTCGCCCGCGCCTGCGGCCGGAGCGGCCTCGACTCCACCCGGACGCACCGAGATGACCGGGGTGTCTCCGCCGGCCTGAGCGTCGACGGTGAACGCGCCACCGAAGATCGAATGGACGCCGGTGCCGTCCTCCTTGACGTCGATGACGTCGGTCAGCAGACCCGAGCCGAGGCGCACGGCCAGACGACCGGCGACTTCCTTGCCCTCCGCGGTCGCGGCGACGATGACGCCGGCGGCGCCGACCTGCTCGGCCAGGGTCGACAGCACGTCGACCGTCGGCGAGACGAGGTACGAGGCGACGTCGTCCGACTCGGCGACGTAGATCTTGTCCGCGCCGGCCTCGCCGAGAGCGGCGGTGACGTCGGCGGCGGAGCCGGGCTTGCCGACGACGACTGCCGACGGGCTGCCCAGGGCGCGGGCCGCGGTGATGAGTTCGCTGGTGACCTTCTTCAGCCCACCCTCGGCGTCCTGCTCAACGAGCACGAGTACTTCAGCCATGAATTTTCTCCTGAATGTCTTTGGTAGTCGCTGGAACGAGTGGGATCAGACGAGCTTCTGGCCGACCAGGTACTCGGCGACCTTGATGCCGCCGTCGCCCTCGTCCACCACGCGCTCGCCCGCGGTCTTCTCCGCCTTCGGGGTGACGCCGGTGACGGTGCTGCCCGCGTTCGCCAGGCCGACGACCTCGGGCTCGATGCCCAGGTCGGCGAGGGTCAGGACGGCGACTTCCTTCTTCTTCGCGGCCATGATGCCCTTGAAGGACGGGAAGCGGGGCTCGTTGATCTTCTCGTTGACCGAGACGATCGCGGGGAGCGAGGCCTCGACGTGGAAGATGCCCTCGTCGGTCTCACGCTCGCCCTTGAGGGTCTCGCCCTCGACGACCAGCTTGCGCAGGTGCGTCAGGTGCGGGAGCTCCAGGTACTCGGCGATCATCGCGGGGACGGCGCCCGAGCGACCGTCGGTCGCCTCGTTTCCTGCGATGACCAGCTCGACGCCTTCGACGGTGCCGAGTGCAGTGGCGATCACGTAGGCGGTCTGCACGGCATCGCTGCCGTGAATCGCCGCGTCGTTGATGTGGATCGCCTTGTCGGCGCCCATCGAGAGCGCCTTGCGGATGGCGTCGGTGGCGCGGTCGGGACCGACGCAGAGCACGGTCACCTCGCCGCCGTCGCGCTCCTTGATCTGCAGAGCTTCCTCGACTGCGCGCTCGTTGATCTCATCGAGAACGGCGTCGGCAGCCTCACGGTCCAGCGTGTAGTCGCCATCGGCGAGCTTGCGCTCGGACCAGGTATCGGGAACCTGCTTGATCAGAACGACAGTATTCGTCATGGGTCTTCGTCGACCTCCTGCATCGGGTTCGGCAACTTACCGGCCGGTAAGGCCCTGGGTCATCTCTCACTGTAGCGGCTTGACCTCGATGGCAGAACGTGGCGTCACTCATATCCCGCCCCGCCGCGGTTCCGATCCGATGAACCTGTTGCACTAGTCTCGTGGAAATGACCGAACCGCAGGCCGGAT
>JASLJL010000502.1 GCA_030152405.1 Gordonia sp. (in: high G+C Gram-positive bacteria)
GCGCTCACCGCCGCCACTGACGCCGGGGCGACGCACGCGCGCGTCGCCGCCTGCACTCCGTGGGTGAGGACGTCCAGTTGGTCGTCGTCGATGATGAACGGAGGCATCGTGTAGATCAGGTTCCGGAACGGTCGCACCCAGACCCCGGAGGCGAGCGCGGCGTCGGTCGCGGCGACCATGTCGACGGGCCGATCGAGTTCCACGACGCCGATGGCGCCGAGCGTCCGGACCTCGACGACACCGTCGAGCGCGGCGAGCGGCGCGAGACCATCGGTCAGTCGCGCCTCGATCTCCGGCACTCGGGTCCGCCAGTCGGACTGGAGTAGGAGCTCGATCGAGGCGCAGGCGACGGCGCAGGCGAGCGGGTTGGCCATGAACGTCGGCCCGTGCGCGAGACCGCCTGCCTCCCCCGCGCTGATCACGCCGGCCACTTCGTCGGTGGTGATCGTGGCGGCCAGGGTGAGGTATCCGCCGGTCAGGGCCTTGCCGACGCACATGATGTCCGGCGAGACGCCGGCGTGGTCGACGGCGAACAGTGCGCCGGTGCGGCCGAAACCGGTCGCGATCTCGTCGCAGATGAGCAGGACGTCGTGGGTGTCGCAGAGGTCGCGCAGCGCGGCGACGAGACGAGGATCGTGGAATCGCATGCCCCCGGCGCCCTGCACGACGGGTTCGACGATGATCGCGGCGATCGCGCCGCGGTGCGCATCGAGCGTCCGGTCGAGTTCGGCTACGTAGACGGGGTCGTAGTGAGTCGGAGGGGCGGGCACGAACACCTGCTCGGCGAGCACGCCTCGCCACATCGAGTGCATGCCGCCGTCTGGATCGCAGACGCTCATCGGCGCGAACGTGTCTCCGTGGTAGCCGCCTCGCCAGGTGAGGATCTTGGTCCGCTCCGACCGACCGCGGCCCCGTTGGTACTGGATCGCCATCTTGACGGCGACCTCCACCGAGACCGACCCGGAGTCGGCGAAGAAGACCTTCCGGAGCGGCCCGGGTGTCACGTCGACGAGCGCCTGTGCGAGTCGTGCGGCGGGCTCGTGGGTGAGACCGCCGAACATCACGTGTGCCATCCGACCGAGCTGATCGGCGGCCGCCGCGTCGAGTACAGGGTGCCGATAGCCGTGGATCGCGGCCCACCAGGAGCTCATTCCGTCGACAGCGACCGTGCCGTCCGCAAAGGTGAGGTGGACGCCCGACGCCGACTCGACGATTCGCGGGCGCGTGGTCGACGGAAACCCTCCGTACGGATGCCACACGTGGTCGGCGTCGACTCGCGCGATGGTGTCTGGACGCACAGTGACTCCTCTCGTCGGGCTCGGATCACAGGGCCACCCTGCGATCCTGAACACCGTACAGGAAGTCCTGTACGCCGTACAGGACGCTATGGTGGCCTCGTGAGCAACACCCGGGCAGACGTCCTCGCCGCTGCGCGCGCGATCCTCGCCGACCACAGCCTCGCCGATCTGACGATGCGCCGGCTCGCCACCGATCTCGGCGTTCGCCCCAACGCGCTGTACTGGCACTTCCCGAACAAGCAGTCGATGCTCGCAGCGCTGGCCGACGACATCCTGGACGCCGTCGCACCTCCGCCGATCGGCCGGCTCCCCGACCGGCTCCGCGCCGTCGCGGTGTCGCTCAGACAAGCACTCCTCGCAGTGCCCGACAGCGCCGAGATCGTGTCGTCGGCCTGGGCGTCGGGACTGTCGAACCGCGGTTCGCTCGATCTGGTCGGCACGGTCGCCGCCGACGGCGGTCTCGACGCGAACGCCTCGGCGGGCGTGGCCACTGCGGTGTGCCAGTTGACGATCGGACTCACCATCGAGGAGCAGACCCGCACGCAGATGGAACGGCTCGGCGTGATCGAGCCGTCCGGCCGAGACTTCGACGCGGAGTTCGCTTCCGGCCTCGCCGTGATCGTGGCCGGGGCCATCGCGTCAGGTCGCTAGCTCGGTACCATCATCGGGTGGAACCGATCGCGACATACCGCGTCCAGCTGACGCGCGACTTCGCGTTCGCGGAGGTCGTGGGCATTCTCGACGGTCTCGTCGAACTGGGTGTCAGTCACCTCTATCTGTCACCGATCCTGCAGGCCATGCCCGGTTCCACCCACGGATACGACTGGTGCCCACCCGCCGCGGTCTCGACCGAGCTCGGCGGCATCGACGGTTTCCGACTGCTGCGCGCCCACGCCCGAGCTCTGGGGATCGGCGTGATCCTCGACATCGTCCCCAATCATCTCGGGGTGGCCGACGCCCGTCACAACCCGTGGTGGGCCGACGTCCTGCGCAGTGGCGCCGACTCCGCGTACGCCGAGTACTTCGATCTCGACCTGAACTTCGGCGACGGCGCGCTCTGCCTCCCGTGGCTCGGCCGGGACGGCGATCTCTCGGCGCTCACGCTCGACGACGACGGTTGGCTGCGACTGCACGATCGTGTCCTCGCGACCGCGGAGGACACCGTCTCCCCCGGCGACTCGCCCGTCGAGGTGCTCGATCGTCAGCGCTACCGTCTGGTCCCGTTCGACAGCATGAACATCGGCTACCGCCGGTTCTTGGACGTCAACGATCTCGCTGCTCTCCGTCAGGAGATCCCCGCGGTGTTCGACGCGACTCACGCATGGCTCGCCGATCTCGTCGCCGAGGATCTCGTCGACGGCGTCCGCGTCGATCACCTCGACGGACTGACCGATCCGATCGACTACTGCGAACGGCTCCGCGCCGTGATCGGCGATCGGCTGCTGTACGTCGAGAAGGGCCTGTCATCGGGCGAACGCCTCGATCCGTCGCTCGCGGTGGACGGCACCACCGGATACGACACCCTGGGCATCATCGAAGCCGCGTACACGGCGGCGTCGGGTGCGATCGAACTGTCCGAGACGTACCAACGCATCACCGGCGTGAGCGGTGACGGCGACGTGCTGTCGGCCCGGGCCAAAGATCTGCGTCACGTCACGCTCATCGACATGTTCTCCGACCGCGTCCGACGCGTCACGGAGCTGTTCGCGGCGACGGCACCGGATGTGCCGGTCCACAACCTGCAGCAGGCGATCACCACGTTGATCTGCGACGTGCGCCTGGCGCGGCCGGACTTTCCGTCGCTGGCCGACGACGTCGTCGCGGTCATCGATCGCCTGCGCGAGAGGAACCCGTCGATGACCGGAGCGTTGGACGCGGTGTCGTACGCGTTCACGCACCGCGACCACGCGCCGGCGGCGATCGCGCGCCTCGGGGAGGCCGTCGCGGCTCTCAACGCCAAGGCCGTCGAGGCGATCGGCTATCACCGGACCGCTCGGCTGGTCTCGAACAACGAACTCGGCTGCTCTCCGCTCATCCCCTCGGTCAACCGGCTGGAGTTCCACACTCACAACTCCGATCGCGCACGGGACTGGCCGCGTTCCCTGTGCGCGTTGTCGACTCACGACACCAAGCGCGGCGAGGACGTCCGCGCCCGCATCGCGGTCATCGCGCAGACGCCGCAACGCTGGTCGGTCCTGGTCCTCACGTTGTGGAGCGTCGCCCCGCCGCCCGACGACCGCACCGCGTACTTCCTGCTCCAGAACGTCGTCGGGGTGTGGCCGACGGGCACGACCCCCGACGCGACGCTTCGCGAACGCCTTGCCGCGTACGCGCGGAAGGTGATGCGCGAAGCCGGCTTGATCTCCTCGTGGTCCGCTGTCGATCACCACGCCGAGGATCAGATCGTCGACTGGCTCGGATCGTTGTACGACGGTCCCGCGGCCAGGCTGATCAGCGACTTCGTCGACGTGATCGCCGACGCCGGCCGCGACGAGGCGATCGCCCGCAAGGTCCTCTCACTGACTCTTCCCGGGGTGGGCGACGTCTACCAGGGCACGCAGTGGTGGGACGACTCGCTCACCGACCCGGACAACCGTCGGCCGGTGGATCATCTCCAGTCCGTCGATCACCCCAAGTTCGCGGCGATCCAGACGGCGCTCGCCGTCCGCCGGCGGACCCCGGAAGCCTTCGGACCCGACAGCGGCTACACCGACATCCTGTCGAAGGGTCGCACCGCGACCCATGTCGTCGGGTTCTCCCGCGACGTCGACGATGTCGCGCGCGTGGTCGTCGTCGCCGTGCGTCTCGCCCACACGTTCCGCACCGACGACGCTCGCCGCGAGGCCGAGGTCCCGCTGCCGGAAGGCCTGTGGCGAGACGCCGTCACCGGCGACGATCACACCGGCCGCGTCGTCGCGTCGACGCTGCTCGGCGACCGTCCGTTCGCGATCCTCGAACTTCTGTAGCCGACCGTCAGCCGGCGGGCGCCGGAGCAGGCGCGGGAGCCGACGGCGCCGCGGGCTGCTGATCGGGTGTCGACCCCGTCGGCACACCGGGCATGACGTCGAGGTTGGACACCAGCCAGTCGCCGTCGACCTTGGACATGTCCAGTTGCAGGAGCATGAGATTCTTGCCGCCGGTCGGGGCCGTCGCGCTGGTCCCGCTGAACTCCGCGGCGACGACGACCACCGCGTGGTCACGATCGAACGACGACACCGACGACGAGGTGATCTTCGACGTGAAGTTCGCGATCTTGGTCTCCTTGGCGAAGTCGACCGCGCCCTGCGAGTCCTTCTCGACGCGGTCGTGCATGGCCCCTGTCGTCAGCGGAAGCACGGCGTCCTTGATCGTCGACGCCGACTGCTCCTGACCGAGCACAACGGAGAAGTACTTCGTCACGAAGTCCGACGCCGCCGTCTTCGAGTCGTCGAATGCGGCGAGCTCGCGCTTGGTGTCGTACAGCGACCAACCGCCGAACGCGAGGGCCGCGATGACGGCGACGCCGACGACTCCGGCCGCGATGCGCTTCAGCGTCCGGGCCGACACGGTGAACTGCCGGTCGGCGGCCTCGGACTCCTCGCGTGCCTTCTCTTTCGCTTTGGCCTTCGCGGCCACACCGGTCGCCGGAGCCTCCTCCGGCGTCTCGACCGTGTCGGCGTCCTCCTTCTCGAAATTCACCGCGGCGTCGGCGGTCGTGTCGTTCTCGGGAGTATCGGAGCTCATATGTCCTTCGTCTATCGGTCGAGCGGAACGGTTCTCGCGTTCGGATCGTAGTTCGGCGGCGGCCCGGCCGTGTCGTCGCCCTTCGGACGCGGTGCATTCGCGGCGCCTCGGGTCTGCAGAGTCGGGTCGTCGGTGACGCAGTAGAGGTTCTTCGGCACGGCGAGTTCCAGCACCTTCGTCGGCGGGCTCTGCGCGATCGAGTAATTGCAGGACGGCCGCGGGTAGATCGAGGCCAACGCCCACCACGCACCGTCGTGGAACATCTTCTGCGCCTGGATGCTGCCGTCGCGGATCGACGGGAACAGCGTGGCCATCGTCGGAGCGCGCAGGGCGCCCTGCCGAGCGATGTCGAGGAACTGCTTGAGGATGTCCGACAACGGGTCGGTGATGGTCGCGAGCGATCCGGCCAGCGACGAGAACTGTGCCGGCCCCTGCCCGAGCAGTTGACGCAGTTCGCCGTCGGCGTTCGCAGCGGCCGTGGCGACCGTGTTGAATCCGTGGGCGAGACGCTCCAGATCGGGCTGTGCGTTGGCGGTGGTCTTGAAGATGGTGCCGAGATTCTGGATCAGCGTCGTCGTCTGGGGCAGCGCCCTCGCGAGGTCGGCGAAGATCACGCCACCGGAGTGGAAGATCGACTTGAGCTGGTTGGGCCCGCGGTCGTTGAGCGCGACCTCGAGCTCCTTCAACGTCGCCGTCAGTTTCGGCGGGTCGATCTGGCTGACCACGTCGAGCGTCGACTGCAGCATCGACGAGAACGCGACCGTCACGTGAGTCTGGCCGACATCGATGGTCGACCCGTCCTCCAGGTAGGGGCCGTCGTCGGTGGTGGGCGCGAAGTTGACGTACTGCTCACCCGCGGCGGACAGGCCCAGCGCCGACACCTTGGCGTTCTTGTTGATCTTCACGTCGTCCACCAGGCGCATCGTCACGACGACGTCGGTCGGCGTCACCTGAATCGACTGGACGTGACCGATCTCCGAGCCGCGGAGCATCACCTTGCTGGTGTCCTGCAGACCACCGGACTGCGGGAAGTGAACGGTCACGTCGTAGGTGCCCTGCCACGGACGCCAGCTCAGCGAACCGAACGCGAGGTATCCCAGACCGAGCAGCATCACGATCACGAGCGACAGGTTGCCGACCATGATCTTGTGTTTGCGAAGCCATCTCATCATCGCCTGCTCACCGCCCCATCAGTCGTGCGAGAAGCCGGGCGAGCGTCTGCTGGAGCGCGTGGTCGGCCTGCGTGATGTCGCTGCCCTCCGGGAGCCGCGACGCCGAGTCGAAACCGGCGCCGGGCGTCAGCCAGAAGACCTTCGCGCTGACCAGTGCGGCCGAGCCCTGCGTGGACTTGACCCACTTCGGGTTGAGTTTCGCCAGCGTGTCCGCCAGCGGCCCGAGAGTGGGCGCCGCGTCGCCGAGAGCGATCAACGTCTGGTTGAGGTGTCCGAGCATCTCCGGCAGGTTGGCACGTTCGGTGCGCAGGAAGTCGTTGGTCGCGTCGGTCACCTTGTTGGTCTTGTCCAACGTCGAGACGATGAGCCCGATGTCCCCGTTGATCGCGTCGATCGCGCCCGGAAGCTTGTTGATCGAGGCGGCGATCTGCTCCCTGCCGTCGGCCAGTTGCTGGGTGAGCCGCGCCGTGGTCGCGAACGCCTGGTCCACCTCGGACGCATTGCGGTTCATCTTGTCGATGGCCGTCGTGAATCCGTCGATGGCGCCGCGCAGCTCCGGGGCGTTGCCCGACACCGCGGTCGAGAGCTCGGTGAAGATCCGCTGCAGGGCGCCTACGGATCCGCCGTCGACGAGTCCGGTCATGCTGACGAGCAGATCCTCGACGGTGGCCGCGGCCGAGGTGGGTCCGGTCAGGGTCCCGCCGTCGCCGATCATGCCCTTCGAGGTGTCCTTAGGCGGGATCAACGCGACGAACACGTCACCGAGCGGCGTCGCCTGACGGAGTTCGGCCCCGGTCCCCACCGGCAGCGCCACGTCTTTGGACACCGACATCGTGACATCGGCGCGGTAGTCGGCGGCGACGATGTCGTCGACCTGCCCGACGTCGGTGCCCGCGAGCCGGACCTTGGCCTGCGCCGGAAGGTTCAACGCGTTGTCGAACGACGCGTGCACGGTGATCGCGTCCCCGATGCCGCCCGGTGCGGGCAGCGGGATCTGCTCGACGGTGAGCCCCGGGATGGAGCCGCACGCGGCGAGACTGACGGTGGTGACGAGCGCGACGGCTGCCGCCGCGACTTTCCGCAATCCGTTCATTTCTGCAACAGCCCCAACAGTCCGGAGTAGATGCCGAGATCCGGCCCGAAGTCGCCGAGCTTGCCGGTCCGGCAGCCCTTCTTGTTCATGTTGATCGCCTCGCACAACCGGTTCGTCATCTCGTTGTCGACCAACGACTTGTCGAGCAGCACCGACGCGCGCCACGCGCCCTGCTCCGCGGAGATCGAGTTGGAGAGGTTCTGGAACAGCAGCGGCGCGGTGTCGATGGCGTCGACCACCTCGCGGGAGAAGTCCGAGAGGTTCGCGGTGACCGCGGCCATCCGGCCGGTCGACGACGTGATGGTGCCGGAGTTCTGCTCCAGGAACTCGGAGGTGTTCTTCAGCGTCTTGTTCAAGTCGTCGAGGGTGGCGACGAGACCGACCGACTGCTCGCCGAGCATCCGCGACACGTCCGTCATGGACGACGAGAACTGCATCATCTTCGGGTAGTTGTCGGTGAGAGCCGTGGTCAGGGTGCTCAACGACTTGAGGATGTCGGTGATGGCGTCGCCGTTGTTGGCGCCTGTCTTCGCGGCATCCGCGAGCGCCTTCAGCGCGTCACGCAGCTTGGCGCCGTTGCCCGCGGCGATGCCCGACGTCACGTCGACGAGGTCGGCGATGGGTCCGGTGCCGGGCTTGTCGCCCGACAGGTTCCGCACCAGCGAGTCGACGGCGTCGAAGAGCGTGCCGATCTCGACCGGAGCCTCGGTGTGGGCCACCGTCGCTCCGTCTTCGAGTTTCGGCCCTTCGGTGTACGCGGGCGTCAGCTCGATGTGTCGCGTCGTGACGATCGAGGTGTTCACGATCGCGGCGGTCGCGCCTTCGGGGACCGGGACGTCGTTGTCGATGGTGAAGACCACCTTGACGCGTGTGCCCTGCGGCTCCACCTCCGTGATGCGTCCGACCGGCATGCCGAGGACGGCGACGTCGTTGCCGACGAACAGTCCGGACACGTCGTCGAAGTAGGCGGTCACGGTCTTGGCCTGACCGAGGGCGGTGGTCCAACTCGTCGGCATCAGCGAGCAGCCGGTGACCGCGAGACCGACGACGACGGTCATGACGAGTGCTGCCAGGGAGCGGCGCGAGGCGTTCAGCATCCTTCCACCACCCGAGCGGCGCACAGCCAGTTGTCGGGGAACAGTCCCCACGGCAGGTAACCGTTCGCGTAGGGACCGTCGGCCATGAGGTTCGTCGTCAGACGAGCGGTCACCGGCAGCACCTCCAGCAGCTTTCGCAGATTGTCACGGTTCTTCTCCAGGCCCGACGAGATGGTGTCCAGATTCGCCATCAGCGGCGCGAAGGTGTTGCCGTTCTCCGCGGCGACCGCACGGGTCTGCTCGGTGAGTGACGCGACGCCGTCCAACATGCGGGTGACCAGCTGCTCGCGCGTCGCGATCTTGGTCGCGAGCTGAGCGCCCTGCCCGACGATGATCGACAGCTGGAACTGGCTGCTCTGCACCTGTTCAGTGACGGTCTTGGTGTCGGTCAGCAGCGTGTCGATCTGCGAGCTGCGGTTGTTGATGACGTCCGACATGCGGGTCAACGCCTCGAGAGTCGGCGCCATGATCGCCGGCGCGCCCTTGAGTTGAGTGTTCAGCGTTCGAATGCTGTTCGCGAGGTCGTCGGCTTTGATGCCGGAGAGGACCGGCGTGCCTTTCGCGAGCGTCTGTTGCAGGTCGTAGGGCACGCGTGTCACCTTGATCCGCTCACCGGACAGATCCTTGTCCGACTCGCCGAGCACCACGTCGACGTACCGCTGTCCGAGCAGCGTCGACATCTTGATCTCGGCCGAACCGTCGTCCTTGACCTGCACGTCGTTGTCGACGGCCATCGTCACCGTGACGTGATCACCCGACAGTTCCGTGCCGGTGACCTCACCGACGTCGATGCCCGCCACCCGGACCTTGTCGCCCGGCCGGATGCCACCGGCCTGCGCGAAGTCGCCGGTGTACGTGCGCTTGCCGAAGTCGGCCTGACTGATCCCGACGGTCGCGACGAGCACGACGATGATGCCGATGGCGCCGAGGATGCCCCACCAGAGCCGGCGGTTGCCGTTGAACGAGGACTTCAGACGTTTTTTCACTGGCACACACTCGAATGGTTGGTTCCGCCGATCTGGGTGATGAGCCCGGGCGGGAACAGGACGTTGCCGAGCGAGATGTCGAGCGTGCACGCGTAGATGTTGAGGTACGCACCCTGCGACATCACGAACGGGAAATGACCGAGGAAGATCGGCAGCTGCTTGGCCAGCGAGTCGAGCTTGGCGCCCACTCCAATCAGGTCGGACGTCGCCTGTCGGCCCGCCGACCCGATGGAACGCAGGCTGGCGCGGCTCTCGG
This sequence comes from Gordonia sp. (in: high G+C Gram-positive bacteria), assembly GCA_030152405.1. Classification (GTDB taxonomy): domain Bacteria; phylum Actinomycetota; class Actinomycetes; order Mycobacteriales; family Mycobacteriaceae; genus Gordonia. The sequence continues at coordinate 9,626 of JASLJL010000502.1, forward strand.
CGAGCACGTCGCCGAATCCACTCGCCGTCTGTCCCAGCTTGGTGATCGCGGTGCCGAAGGCTCCCGAGTTGCTGTTCAGGTTCTCTATCAGCGTCGACGCACTGTCGAGCAGTGTCTTCACCTGGTCGCCCTGCGATGCGAGTTCGCGCATCACCACCGAGAGATTCGTGATGATCGTTCCGAGAACCTGATCACGATCGGCCATGTCGCTGGCGACCTGCCCGATCTCGGAGAGAGTCCGCGACAACGACACCTGGTCGCCCTGGAACGCCTGAATCAGGCTCTCCGACAGCGAGTTCACCTGCTCGGGAGTGAGGGTGTCGAAGACCGGCTGGAATCCGGCGAGAAGGCGGGTGACGTCGAAGGAGTCCTCGCCGGGCAGATGCAGGGTGGCACCCTTGTCCAGTTCGGCTCCCGGGGTCGCACCGTCCAAGTCGAGCGCGAGATACCGCAGGCCGACGAGGTTCTGGTAGCGGATCGCCGCGCGAGTGTTCGCGTAGACGCGCTGACTGTCCTGCACCTGGAAGGTGACGAGCGCCTTGCCGTCGTCGAGCTTGATGTCCTCGACTCGGCCCACGCGGACGCCCGCCATGCGGACGTCGTCACCCGACTTGAGCCCGGACGCGTCGCGGAACGTCGTCGAGTACCCGTTGGTGTCACCGGAGATCGAGCGTTCGAGCGTCGACCAGATGATGTAGGTCAGCAGGAGCGCGACCACGGCGAACACGCCGAAGCCGATCAGCGGTTTGCGAATGCTCTCCGTGTTCTTGCTCACCGGTCGCCTCCCTGCTCGGGTGCGGCCGACACCAGCGGACCGACCATCAGGGTCTCGGCGGTCGTCGGCTTACGTCCCAACGCCTTGTTCAACGTCTTCTGGTCCTGTCCCGTCGTGACTCCGCGGACGTTCTTTCCCACCTTCTTCTGCATCGAGTTCGGGTAGACGTTCAGCGGGCCGGACATCGTCGGGCCGGTGCCCGTGCCCGGTCCGACACAGCCTGGTCCACGGAGCTGACCGTAGGGTCCGCCGTCGTACACCGGGCAGTTCTGATGCGAGTACATCTGGAAGGGACTGAAGCTGACGCCGAGATTCAGCTGTACGTGACCGTTGACGCCGGTGAACACACCGAGCACGCGGGTGGCGAGAGTGTAGATCTCGCGCAGCCCCTGCGGCAGCGAGTCGGGCTCGTACATGAGGGCGCCGAGCATGGTGTTGAGGTCGCGAACGATCCGCTTGCCGCCGTCGCCGTTCTTGGCGAACAGCGCCTGCGTCGAGTCGAGCATGCTCTGCGCGTTCGTGAGCAAGGCGGTCAGTTCGTCCTGCTTCTCGGCGATCGTCATGGCGGGCTTGACCGACTTGCCGAGGGTGTCGAGGAGTTCGGGCGTCGACGCGGCGAGTGCGTTGATCGACCGGTTGAAGTTGTCGAAGCCCGACGGCGCACCGGCCGGGAACTGGGCGTTGATCGTCTTCCAGTACTGGTCGAGGACGCCGACGAACGTCGAGAACGTCGCGCCTCCGCCGTCGAGTGCGTCGGCGATGGTCCCCAGCACCATGCCGAGATCCTCCGGGGGCACGCTCTTGAGCAGCGTCCGCAGGTCGTTCTGGGCGTCCTGGAGTCGAATCGTCGGCTCCGAGGTGTCGGCTTTCACGACGTCGCCGGAGGCGAGCCTGTCCGCTGACGGGTTCTGGGGTGCGATCAGCTCCACGGAGTTGACGCCGAACAGGTTCGACGGCACCGTGCGCGCGGTCGTGTTGGCCGGGATCCCCTCCGCCTGCGCCGGGTCGAGGAGCATCGCGACCTCGCGCCGTTGGTCGCCGGCCTCGCCGACCACCGAGACGGCGTCGACCGCGCCGACGATCATGCCGTTGTAGCGGACGTCGGCACCGCTGATCAGGCCGTCGCCGACGTCGGTCAGCTGGGCGGTGACCTCGGTGTTGTCGTCGAACTTCCCCTCGTACCGCATCATCAGCAGCACGACGACGACGGCTGCGACGGCCGCGAAGACAACGCCGCGGACGAAGTACGTGGTGACCGACGGGTCACGGCCTCCGGTGTCGATTCTCATGTCCGGTTACCCCGATATCCTGATTCCGGCGGTCATGCCCCAGAAGACGAGCGTCATCACCAGGTTCGCGAAGACGATCGTGATGATCGACAGTCGGATCGCGTGACCTGCGGCGATGCCGACCCCCTCCGGACCACCCGATGCGAAGAACCCGTAGTAGCACTGGATGAACGTGGTCAGCAGGACGAACACGATCACCTTGAAGAAGGAGAAGGCGACGTCGCGCGACAAGATGAACGAATTGAAGTAGTGGAGGTACGTTCCCGAGCCCTGCCCGCTCTGCACCTGGAACATCAACTGGCAGGCGATGTAGTTCGCCGCCAGTGAGATCGCATACAGCGGGATGATCGAGAGCACGGCCGCCGCCATGCGGGTGGTGACAAGGTACGGCAGCGGACGGATCGCGATCGATTCGAGAGCGTCGATCTCCTCGCTGATGCGCATGGATCCGAGCTGAGCGGTGAATCGGCAGCCGGACTGCGCGGTGAACGCCGTCGCCGCGAGCAGTGGCGCGATCTCGCGGGTGGTCGCGAAGGCCGACAGTCCACCGGTGACGGGCGACATGCCGAGCAGGTTCAGCGCCGTGTAGCCCTCGATGCCGACCGTCGCGCCGCCCATCACGCCGAGGATCACCATGACGCCGACGGTGCCGCCGCCGACGACGATCGCACCGTTGCCCCACGCGACGTCGGCGAGCAGTCGCCACACTTCCTTGCGGTAGTGGCGGAAGGTGACCGGCGCCAGGCCGATCGAGCGCACCAGGAACGTGATGAGGTGACCCATCGCGACGAGCGCGTCTCGCGGAGCCTCGAGCGCCTTGCGGCCCCATTCGAGCGGCTTGAGAAGCGGCGGCGTATACCGGGATGCTGTCATGTCACACCACCTTTGCCGGTACGACGAGGGCGAACAGCTGCGTCATCACCACGTTGACGGTGAAGAGGAGCAGCACCGAGTTCACGACGGCGGCGTTCACCGAGTTGGCGACGCCGGCCGGGCCGCCGCTCGTGTTGAGCCCTCGGTCGCAGGCGACGACGGCGACGATCGCGCCGAAAATCACCGCCTTAACGAGCGCGAAGATCAAGTCGGACGTTCCCGCGAACGATGCGAACGTTCCGGTGTAGCTGCCCGGCGTTCCGCCCTGCGCGTACACGTTGAACACGTAGCCGGTGATGAAGCCGACGAAACACACGAAGCCGCAGAGCAGGAACGCGACGACCATAGTCGCCAGCAGTCGCGGCGAGATGAGTCGCTGGATCGGGTTGACGCCCATCACCTTCATCGCGTCGATCTCGTCGCGGATCGTTCGGGAGCCGAGATCGGCGGCGATGGCCGACCCGACTGCGCCCGCGAGCAGCAGTGACGTCACCAGTGGTGCGCCCTGCCGGATGACGCCGAGGCCCGTCGCCGCACCGGAGAACGAGGTGGCGCCGATCTGGCCGGCGATGTTGGAGACCTGGATCGAGACGATGACGCCGATCGGGATGGCGACGAGAAGTGTCGGGAAGACCGACGTCGACGCCATGAACGCGCACTGGCGGACGAACTCCTTGAAGGGGAACCGCCGCTTCGCGATGTCGGTGGCGAGGACCTTGAAGACTTCGACGAACATCGCCAGTTGTCGACCGAAGGTCTCGAACGACTTGGTGACGTGCTCGTGGAACCAGGAGCCGACACCGCTGCGAGACCAACGCTCGCTCAACCCGGCGCGACTGCCTACCGTTTCCGTGCTCACTCCACCTGCCTTCACATCTTCGACGCGCTGTGGCGGGTATCGGGTCGGCCTGTCGCCGACCCGCTGTCCCCCCACGGTCTTCTCGATGCACCCGGGCGAACCCGAGGCTATGTGCGTAGGAGCATACACAGATAGACCCCCAGGAGGTGCCCGGGGTCACAGATAAAATTTGATTGTCGACCGAGTCACATCATCCGTGGTGGTCACAGACATTTCTCAGTTTTGACACTGTTTCGTGCCAGTTGGCCGTGTCGTGGCACGACGCCGATGACTGCCGATCCCGGCCCCTCGGGCCGCCGGACTAGGTGAGGTAGCGGTACGCCGGAGTTCCCGGCTCGAGGCGCTCGACGTTCAGCCGCGAGTGCGCCATTCGACGTTCCAGGTCGACCAGACCCGAGGGATCGCCGAGCTCGATGCCGACGAGCGCTGCGCCGGTGTCACGGTTGTTGCGCTTCACGTACTCGAAGAGGGTGATGTCGTCGTCGGGACCGAGGACCTCGTCGAGGAAACGACGAAGCGCGCCGGGCTCCTGCGGGAAGTTGACCAAGAAGTAATGCTTGAGGCCTCGATGGACGAGGGACCGTTCGATGATCTCGCCGTACCTCGACACGTCATTGTTGCCGCCGGACACCAGCGACACCACCCGCGATCCCGGCGCGATCGGCAGGTCGACGAGAGCGGCCGTGGCGAGAGCGCCTGCGGGCTCGGCGATGATGCCCTCGTTCTGGTAAAGCTCCAGCATCGTCGAGCAGATCGCCCCCTCGTCGACGTGGGTGACGGTGACACTGCCCGGCGCGAGATCGATACGATCGGCCTCGATGACCGGTACCGCGGGAGTGTCGGTGATCGCCGCGAACACCGGGTGCGCCACCACCTTCGCGCCTGCGGCCGCCATCACCGCGTGCCCCAGTCCGCCGATCCGCTTGACCGACGCGCCGTCGACGAACGGATCGATGGTGTCGAGGGTGTACGGCGCTCCGTTGACCAAGGCGGCGCCGAGCGAGACCGCACCCGCGGGTTCCACGCCCACGATCGCCACGTCGGG
>JASLJL010000032.1 GCA_030152405.1 Gordonia sp. (in: high G+C Gram-positive bacteria)
CACGAGTACGTGCTCACCGCGAAGGGGCGTGACCTGTGGCGTGCGCTGACGATGCTCCGGCAGTGGGGCGACCGCTGGTATGCGCCGGACGGTGCACCGGTCGAGGCCGTCCACTCCTGCGGTGCGGTGACCCATGCCGAACTGCAGTGCTCGGAGTGCGGCGAGCGCCTGCACGCACGCGACCTCCGTCTGCAGGACGGTCCGGGGGCTCGGGCCGGCGGCGTGCTGCCGAGTCGCTGAGGGGTCGGTCGAGTCAGGTGTCGGCTGCGGGTAGTCGCGCGATCACTCCGTCGATCAGGAAGTCGACGGTGAAGCGGTACTCGGCGTCGGCGTCGAACCGGGCGAGCTGCGGCGCGACGTCGGCGACCGCGGACAGTTCGCTCGCGGCGAGGTCGGACTCCCGCTGGGTGATGGCATCGGTGTCGGTGGTGCCGAAGGCGGGAACTGCGTTGACTTCACGCAGCAGGGTGCCGATGAGTGCGGCGAGGGTCGCGCGCATCAGGTGAACTGCGTCGTCGGCCGGGAATCCGGCGTCGTGCATGGCGGTGAGTGCAGTGTTCACCGGGGCGAGCGAGGCGATCGACGTCAGCTGACGGGTCAGGATGAGCGGTGCGGCCGCGCGGTGGTGGAGGGTGCCCGTGCGGAAGGCGTCGGCGATGGCGCGCAGGTCCGTGCGCAGGTCGCCGGTCAGAGCGGGGGCGGTGATCGAGCCGAGCAGCCGCTCGGCGACGGCGTCGAGCAGATCGTCGATGCCGCCGACGTGGTTGTAGAGGCTCTTGGGGTCCGACGACAGTCGGCGGGCCACCGACCGCATGCTGAGCGAATCGACGCCGTCGTCGTCGATCAGCGCGAGCGCCGCGTCGACGATCGCCTCTCGAGAGAGGCGCGCTTGTCCCTTGGGGGGTCGGCCGCGGCGAGGGGAAAGGTCCACCGGCTCATTCTGCCGCATACCTTGAGTTAATCCACGCTGTGGGTATAAATTGACGGAAACTCGGTGAGGAGGCCGTCATGTCCCGATTCCAGCTACCGCCCGAACACGTGCTGCGAGCCCGCGAGAAGCTGGTGCTCGACCATTTCCACGACGAGGTCGCGCAGGATTGGGATGCGACCCTCTCGACGTTCCCGCATCCTCACTACGAGCTGATCGCGCAGATGGCCGTCCACGACGGCTCCCGTGAGGTCCGCGACTACTACCACGACACGCGGGTCGCCTTCCCGGGCCAGGACCACGAGATCATCTCGTTCCGGCACACCGTCGACGCCGTGGTCGTCGAGTTCTGGCTGCTCGGCACTCACCTGGGGCCGCTCGGCAAGATCCCGCCGACCGGGTCGTCGCATCGCACGCGGATGACCGCCTACTTCATCTTCGACGCCGACGAGAACCTGATCGTCGAACGCATCTACTTCGACCAGCTGACGATTCTCAAGCAGCTCATCGGCGGACTCGACAAGAGGAACCCGCGAGATCTCCTGACGATCGGCCGCGCGGTGGTCGGGCTGCTCGGCATGGCAGGCGAGGCTCCCGACCCCCGGCTGACGGACACCGTGCCGCCTACGTTCGACTGACCGCCGAGGTCAACGACTCGGCGATGTCCCGGAGCTGGTGGACCTGCTCGATCGTGAGCCGGTCGAACACCAGGCTGCGCACCTCGCCGACGTGCCCGGGTGCGATCCTCGCCAGAAGCTCGGCTCCGTCGTCGGTGAGACTGACGTTCTGGATTCGTCGATTGCTCGGATCGGCGCATCGGGACACCCAGCCGCGCTTCTCCAAGCTGGTGATCGCGTGGGTGAGGCGCGACGGGCTGGTGAAGCTGTCGCGCGCGAGGTCGCCCATCGTCATCGTCCGGTCGGGTGCGTCCGACAGCAGTGCGAGCATCGAGTAATAGACGTGGCTGATGCCGGCGTCGGTGCGCAACTGTTGGTCGAGTGCCTGCGGGAGCAGATTGATGACGGCGAGCAGCGGCAGCCAGGCCGACATCTCCTCGGCCGACAGCCACTGTGGATCGTCGGGCATCACGCCACCTGGAACGACCGCTTGGCCAGGCCCATCGCGAAGCCGTCGATGGCCGTCGTGACCGGTGCCGTGGGATCGCCGGATGCGCCGAGCGTGACGAAGATCGGGGTGAAGTGCTCCACCGTGGGGTGCGCGAACGGCAGCCCCGGGGCGAGGCTCTGGAAGCGCTCGAGCGCGTCAACGTCACCTCGCGACAACGCGTCCGCCGCCCAGGTGTCGAACTCGGTCGACCATGTGGGAACGAGGTCGGGCCGCGCCCAGTCGATGTACGGAAGTCCGTGCGTCATGAAACCCGAGCCGACGACGAGCACACCCTCCTCGCGGAGCGATCGCAAGCGGGTTCCGATGGTGAACAGGGCCTGCGGGTCGTGGGTGGGCATCGACATCTGCAGCACGGGGATGTCCGCCTCGGGATACATGACCTTGAGCGGCAGCCACGCTCCGTGGTCGAGGCCTCGATTGCGATGCTCGTACACCCGCGCGGTGTCGGGCAGGACGTCGAGCAGACGCTGCGCGAGGCGGGTGTTGTCAGGGGTGTCGTACCGCATGCGGTAGTACATCGCGTCGAACCCGCCGAAGTCGTAGACCAGTTCGGTCGGCACGGTGCTCGTGATGCCGAGTTCGTCGGACTCCCAGTGCGCGCTCACGATCAGGATCGCGCGAGGCCGCGGCAGTGCGTGCGCCCAGTCGTGGAGTTGTCGCATCCACAGGGCGTCCTCGAACGTGGGAGGGGCACCGTGGGACAGGTACAGCGCGGGCAGCGGGCCGTCGTCGGGCGTCCATGCGCGGTGCGGCGCGGCGGCGGCTACCGATGATGCATGCGCGAGGTGCTGTGCGAACGGATGGTCGCGCCGAATCGTCGCATCGGCTTGCGCGGTGGTGCTGAGTGCTGTGGTCATCGGAACCTCGATACTACGGAGTCATTTGAAACTTGAAATAATGATAGGCGTCAAAGTTTCAA
>JASLJL010000034.1 GCA_030152405.1 Gordonia sp. (in: high G+C Gram-positive bacteria)
CTCGCGAACACGGCGTCCGGACTCCTGCTGTTCTTCGCGATGCTGATCAGCAGCATCGGACAGTCGTTGACCTACGGTCCGCTCGCGGCGTTCATGGCCGAGCTGTTCGAGCCCCGGCTCCGCTACTCGGGCGCCTCGCTCGGCTACCAGCTGGCCGCCGTCGCGGTGTCCGGTGTGGCGCCTCTGGTCATGACCTGGATCATCGCCGAGACCGCGTCCACCGCGGGCGTCTCGATGTACCTCGCCGCCATGGCCCTCGTGACGATGTACTGCGCGTGGCGTCTGCCGGAGACCAACACCGAGGCCGTCCGCGACGACCCGGCCGCCGTGCCCGGTCTTCCCGTCACCGCCTGACGGCGCAGCGGGCTCCGGAGTTTCTTGAAAGGCCGACTGTGGCACAGCAGACTGTCAGCGTGAGTAACGCCCAAGAGCGCGCGCGGGCCGGTCGCAGAGACTCCGGAGCCGCCCGCCGCCAGCAACTGATCGACGCCGCCGCAGAATGTTTCGACGAGTTCGGGTACGCGGCGGTGACCGTCGAGATGATCGCCGGCCGCGCACAGACCTCGCGCCCGACGTTCTACGCGTACTTCGGGTCCAAAGACGAGATCTTCCTCGCCCTGGTGGAGAGGGTCTCCGAGGACCTGTCGGAGACGCAGAGCCTCGACGGACTCGACGACGCGACGCCCCGCCAGATCCTCGCCGCCACGACCCGCGCCTACGTCGAGGCGATCGCCACGATGGGCGGTCTCGTCGCGCTGATCGACGTGACCGCCGCGACCGACCCCGCCGTCGCCGAGATCTGGAACGCAGGGAGTGCCCGCCGCACCGGCGGATATGCCCGCTACCTGCGGAATCTTCCCGACGGAGTCATCGAACCGACCCTCGACCCGCAACGCCTCGTCGAGATCATCGGCTACGCCATCCACCACGGTGCCAAGCGCGCGGTCGGTGACGGCGCGGCCCACAAAGAACAGTTCATCCTCGACATCATCGCCGTCACCGAACGACTCCTCGGAGTGCGGGACGGCGCAGACTGACCGACTAGGAGCACGTGAGAATGTCCGACGCCCTGGAAGCCGCACTCGCCGAGATCACGGCACTGCAATCCGCGAACTGGCCGGACGCCGTGGGGCGAGAGATCGAGTATCCGGCGGTGCACGCGTCGGTGGTCGATCACCTCCGCCATTGGGCCGCGCATCGGCCGGACGCGGTAGCGATCACCTTCAGCGGGCGCGACGTCACCTATGCCGAATACGACGAGGCGTCCGACCGATTCGCCGGCTGGCTCGAGTCCGTCGGCGCCGGGCGCGGCAGTCGGGTGGGCGTCCACCTCGCCAACTGCCCGCAGTTCCTCATCGCGATGCTCGGCATCCTCAAGCTCGGGGCCGTCCACGTCCCGGTGAATCCGATGTTCAAAGCGTTCGAACTCCAGCACGAACTGAGCGACGCCGGTGTCGACGTGCTGCTGACCTCGCCGGAACTGGCAGACCTGGTCGAGAGCGTCCGCGCCCAGACTCCCGTGCGAGTCGTGGCGGTCACCGCCGCCGACGACCTGCTCGGCGGCACGGCGGCGTCGGACTGGCCGAAGATCATGGCGGCCGACCGCGCTCCCGCGCGAGCAGTCGACCCGGATGCGCTCGCCGCGCTCAACTACACCGGCGGGACCACCGGAATGCCGAAGGGCTGCGAGCACACCCAGCGGCACATGGCGTACACGGCGGCCACCGCCACCCTCGCGTCCGGGCAGCGGCTCGGCGACCCGACACGCGTGGGCCTCAACTTCCTGCCGGTGTTCTGGATCGCAGGAGAGGACTTCGGAATCCTCAAGCCCCTCCTGAACGGGCAGCGCGTCGTCCTGATGCCCAGGTGGGACGCGACGACGGCCGTCGAGGCGATCGGGGCACACGGAGTCACCGACCTCGTCGCGACAGTCGACAACTATCTCGAGATCCTCGACCTGCCCGGACTCGACCCGGCGTCGCTCGGCTCACTGGACTCGACGCTCGCCGTCTCGTTCGTGACCCGACTGAGCCCCGAGATCCGGGCCCGCTGGCGTGACGAGGTCGGCTCGACGCTCCGGGAGGCGTCGTACGGCATGACCGAGACGCACACCGCCGACACGTTCACGCTGGGGTTCCAGGACGGCGACCGCGACCTCCGATCCGACCCGGTGTTCTGCGGCCTGCCGGTCCCCGGCACCGACATCCTCATCGTCGACGACGGCGGTGCGCCCGCCGACATCGGTGAGGTCGGCCAGATCATCGTGCGCAGCCCGTCGATCATGACCGGGTACCTGGACAATCCCGACGCCACGGCGGCGAGCCTCGTCGACGGCTGGCTGCAGACCGGCGACCTGGGACGATTCGACGACTGGGGTGCATTGCACTATCTGGCCCGCACCAAGGAGATGATCAAGATCAACGGCATGAGCGTGTTCCCGTCCGAAGTCGAGACCCTGATGCGGCGGCACGAGAAGATCGACGCCGTCTCCGTGGTCCCGCGCCCGGACCGTGAACGCGGGCAGGTGCCCGTCGCGTTCGTCGTGGTGGCCGATGACGGGCCGGAC
>JASLJL010000057.1 GCA_030152405.1 Gordonia sp. (in: high G+C Gram-positive bacteria)
TGAGGTGCCAGTTCGGCGATCCGGCCGAGCACACCGTTGACGAACGCGGGCGACTCGTCAGTGGACAGCTCCTTGGCGAGCTTCACCGCCTCGTCGAGCACCACGTCGATGTCGACCTCGCTGGAGTACAGGAGCTCCCATACCGCGAGGCGGAGGATCGCGCGATCGACGGCCGGGAGCCGGTGCAGCTTCCAGTTGTCGAGGTGCGATGAGATGACCGCGTCGATCTGGTCGGCGTCGGCGGCGACGCCCTCGACGAGAGTCACGGTGTATCCGCTCATCTCGCCGACGGCGTCGTGCTCGGCGAACCAATCGCGTCGGTCGGCGATCACCTGGGTGGCGGGGACCTCTTTGGCCTCGGCCTCGAACAGGATGTCGACCGCGCGCCCGCGCATGCGGTGGCGGCCTCGTGCTTCACTCACAGAATCAGTACTCGCTAAACGATCAGTTGTTGACGCGGCCGAGGTAGTTGCCGTCGCGCGAGTCGACCTTCAGCTTGTCGCCGGTGTTGATGAACAGCGGGACCGCGATCTCCGCGCCGGTCTCGAGCGTCGCGGGCTTGGTGCCGCCGGTCGAGCGGTCGCCCTGCAGGCCGGGATCGGTCTGGGTCACCTCGAGTTCGACGGTGACGGGGAGCTCGACGTACAGCGGAGCGCCTTCGTGGGTCGCGACCTGCACGGTCATGTTCTCGAGCAGGAACCGCGCGCCGTCGCCGACGGTCTCCGGAGTGATGTTGATCTGCTCGAACGTCTCGCCGTCCATGAAGACGAAGTCGCTGCCGTCGTTGTACAGGTAGGTCATGTCGCGACGGTCGACGGTCGCGGTCTCGACCTTGACGCCGGCGTTGAACGTCTTGTCGACGTTCTTGCCCGACATGATGTTCTTGATCTTGGTGCGCACGAAGGCCGGCCCCTTGCCGGGCTTGACGTGCTGGAACTCCAGGATCTGCCAGAGCTGATCGTCCATCTTGAGGACGAGTCCGTTCTTGAAGTCTGCAGTCGTCGCCATGAATGTTCTCCTCGCGGGTTCGATGCCCGCCCCGGAGGGCCGGCGGTATGTCTACAGGACGCGGAGCGCCCGGGGTGTGGTCGTCAGTGACGTCGGTCCGGCGTCGGTGACCACCAGGGTGTCCTCGATCCGCACGCCCCCGCGTCCCGGAAGGTAGATCCCGGGTTCCACGGTGACCGTTGCGCCGTCAGGCAGTGTACCGCTCGCCGTGGCCCCGATGCCCGGCGCTTCGTGTATCTGCAGGCCCACGCCGTGACCGAGGCCGTGCACGTAGTACTCGCCGTAGCCGGCATCGGTGATGATCCGACGGGCCGCCGCGTCGATCCCGGCGAGGTCCGCACCCACCCGCAGTGCATCGCGGCCGGCCTGTTGCGCCTCCTGCACGATCTGGTGGATCTCCCGCTGCCAGGCCTGTGGCTCCCCCAGCACGAAGGTCCGGGTCGTGTCCGAGTGATAGCCGTTCGACACGGCCCCGAAATCGATCTTGACCAGGTCGCCTGCCTCCAGCACGACGTCGGTCGGTCGGTGATGCGGGATCGCCGACATCGCCCCCGCCGCGACGATCGTCTCGAACGCGACGGCGTCCGCACCGAGGGCGAACATCTCCCACTCGAGGTCACGCGCCACCTGGCGTTCGGTGCGGCCAGGAGCGATCGCGCCCCGGTCGATCAACGCGGCCAGTGCGGCGTCGCCGATCCGGCACGCCGACGTGATCAACTCCACTTCCGCGGAGTCCTTCACGATGCGCAACTCCTCCACCGGCGCGGTGACCGTGGACAACGTCACGCCCGGCCCGTCGGCGACCGCGGATAGTCGTGAGAACTCGTCGACGGTCAGCACGTGCCCCTCGACCGCCACCCGAACGCCTGCCCCGGACTCGGCCGCCGCCGCGACGAGGGCGGGCGGGCAGTCGCGGGCGATGACCGCCGTCAGGTCCGGAGCCTGGTCGGCGACCTGTGTGACGTAGCGCCCGTCTGTCGCGATGCGATCACGGTCACGATCAGCGCCGATCGAGACGAGGACGGCGCCGTTGCTGCCCGTGAAACCCGTCAGATATCGCAGATTGGTCGGGTCGGAGACGATGATCGCATCGGCTCCCGAACCCGCGAGGAACTCGGCGAGTCGGGCTCGCCGGGCGCTGTGAGTCGTCGAAAAGTGCATGTCTGCATTGTTGAACATGTTCCACCCCGCTACTGTGTCCCCATGAGTTCGTGGCTACTTCGTGGCGTCGTGATGTCCATTGTGCATATCGCCGCCCGCATCGTCCTCGGCGCCATCGTCATCTCGGCGCCGCTGTCCTCCCCGATCGCCCGATGGCTGACGGTGGCGGTCGCCATCGTCGTCGCCATCATCTGGGGCGGTCTCGACGGCCTCAAGGACGCTCGCGCGCACGCCGACCCCGACGACTACGAGGACCTCACCGTCCGTTGGCTGAAGGCCGGCCTGTTCGCGGGCTTCGTGTCCTGCCTCGTCAGCTGGATCCTCGGCACCTTCTGGCTCAACGGCATCGGTCAGGCGTCGCTGCCGATCGAGCTGATCGCCGGAACGTCGTTCATCGCGCTGATCGTCTTCGTGCCGGCCTTCTTCGGCGCGTCGGTCGGACGCTTCCTCATCCGCCGCGAGCAGCGCAAGGCCGAGAACGCCGCGGAGGAGGCCGCACAGGACCAGACTCAGGCTGCGGTTCCCACCGCCTGAGCTCCTCCCACGAACGCCGAACGGCGCCGAACCCACTCGGGTTCGGCGCCGTTCTTCGTCTGTCCCGGATCGCTCGGCGGGACCGACGCTCGGATCAGAGCAGGATCGGTCCGCCCGCGGGCTTGCCCTTGGCGACCGCCGAGTACGCGGCTGCGATGAGCGACGGGTCGGGCGCCTCGAGGCGGCCCGGCTTGCCGAGTCCGTCGAGCACGACGAAACGCATCATGCCGGACCGGTTCTTCTTGTCGCCCGCCATCGTCTTGAGCAGCGCGGGCAGTGCGTCCTCGTCGTACGCGGTCGGCAGACCGACGAGATCGAGGATGTGGCGGTGCCGGTCGGCGGTCGTGTCGTCGAGCCGTCCCGCGAGGCGCGCGAGTTCCGCGGCGAACACCATGCCGACCGAGATCGCGGCGCCGTGACGCCACTTGTACTGCTCGCGACGTTCGATCGCGTGACCGAGGGTGTGGCCGTAATTGAGGATCTCGCGCAGCGACGACTCCTTCAGGTCGGCCGAGACGACATCGGCCTTCACCTGGACCGAGCGACGGATCAGCTCCGGGAGCACGTCACCCGCCGGATCGAGCGCAGCCGTCGGATCGGCCTCGATGAGATCGAGGATCACCGGATCGGCGATGAAACCGGTCTTGATCACCTCCGCGAGGCCGGAGACGACCTCGTTGTGCGGGACGGTCTCGAGGGTGGCGAGATCGATCAGGACGGCGTCCGGCTCATGGAACGAGCCGACCAGGTTCTTTCCAGCGTCCGTGTTGATGCCGGTCTTGCCTCCGACGGCCGCGTCCACCATCGCGAGGAGCGTCGTCGGCACATGGATCACACCGATGCCGCGCATCCAGGTGGCCGCGGCGAAACCGGCGAGATCGGTCGCCGCTCCCCCGCCGAGGCTGATCACCTTGTCGTTGCGCATCATGCCGATGCGGCCGAACACCTCCCAGCAGAACGCCGCCACCGACAGG
>JASLJL010000076.1 GCA_030152405.1 Gordonia sp. (in: high G+C Gram-positive bacteria)
TCCTGCCCGACGACGTCGAGGCCGTCGACCTCGACGAGGCTGCGCGCAGGCTGCGTGTCTCCTCCGGTCGCGTTCGAACCCTCATCCGCGATCACAACCTCCTCGCGGCGTCGCGTGGCGGCGTCCCGGTGATCCCGACGGCCTTCTTCGGTCCCGACGGGCTCGCCAAGCACCTCGAGGGACTGGTGCGCACGCTCCTCGACGGCGGTTACACGCGTGACGAGGCGATGAGCTGGCTGTTCACCGAACAGGACGATCTCGGTCTGCGGCCGGCGGACGCCCTGCACACGCACTCGGCGCGCGAGGTGATCCGCCGGGCGCAGGCCCAGGCGTTCTGAGGCGTCGTTCCGTCAGATCCGTTCGATGACGGTGGCGTTCGCGAGGCCGCCGGCCTCGCACATCACCTGAAGACCGAATCTGCCGTCCACCTGCTCCAGGTTGTTGAGCAGGGTGGTGGTCAGTCGCGCGCCCGAACCGCCGAGCGGGTGGCCGATCGAGATGGCGCCGCCGTTGATGTTCACCTTCGCGAGGTCGGCGCCGGTTTCGGCCTGCCAGGCGAGCACCACGCTGGCGAACGCCTCGTTGACCTCGAACACGTCGATGTCGCCGATCGACAGACCGGCCCGGTCGAGCACCTTGACGGTTGCCGGGATGATTCCGGTCAGCATGAGGATCGGGTCGTCGCCCGCCACCGCGAACGAGTGCACGCGGGCGCGCGCGGTCAGTCCGAGATCCGTCGCCGCGGTGTCGGAGGTGATCAGCACGGCCGCCGATCCGTCGTTCACCGGCGAACTGTTGCCCGCCGTGATCCGCCAGTCGAGATCGGGGTAGCGCTGCGTCCAGGCGTCGTTCTTGAACGCCGGGCGCAGACCGGCGAGGGAGTCGACGGTCGACGACGGCCGGATCGTCTCGTCCGTCCGCAGGTCGTTGACGAGGACGACCTGCGAGTCGAACCGTCCGTCGGCCCACGCCGCGGCAGCGCGCCGGTGGGATTCGGCCGAGTACTCGTCGAGCCGGGTCCGACTCAGACCCCACTTCTGTGCGATCAACTCGGCGCTCACTCCCTGAGGGATCAGGCCGGGGGAGTAGCGTTCGGCGACCCTCGGACCGGCGAAGTCGACGCCGAGCGTCTGTGACCCGATGGGGATGCGGCTCATCGACTCCACGCCGGAGGCGATGGCGACGTCGTACGCCCCCGCGATCACGCCCTGCGCCGCGAAGTGCAGAGCCTGCTGGCTCGATCCGCACTGGCGGTCGACGGTCACCGCGGGCACCGATTCGTCGAATCCGGCCGCGAGGGCTGCCCATCGCGCGGTGTTTCCGGACTGCTCGCCGACCTGACCGACGGCGCCGGAGATGACGTCGTCGACGACGGAGGAGTCGATTCCGGTGCGGTCGACGAGCGCCGACAGTGCGGTCGCATGCAGGTCGACCGGGTGGATGTCGCTGTACGCACCACCGGGCTTGCCTTTGGCCACCGGGGTGCGGACAGCGTCCACGATCACGGCGTCACGGGTCGAGCGAGTCATGGGAGTCTCCTTCACACTCTGACTTCAGTTATCTGAAGTCAGAACCGAGTGTACTCTGACTTCAGATAGATGAAGTCAGTCGATTCTTGTGAGGTGCGTCATGCGATTGGACGGGGTCCTGCAGGACCGAGACGCGTGGGTGACCCACGGTCGGTGCCCCATCGAGAAGGCGATGCGCGTCGTCGGCACGCGCAACGCGATGCTCGTGATGCGCGAGGCGTTCTATGGGACGACGAGGTTCGACGACTTCGCCGAACGCGTCGGCATGTCGCCTGCGACGACGTCGTCCAATGTGAAAGCGCTGGTGGCGGCCGGTCTTCTGGACAAGCGCGCGTATCAGGTGGCCGGCGAGCGGACTCGCTACGAGTATGTGCTCACGTCGGCGGGGCGTGACCTGATGCCGGTTGTCTTCGGACTGTTCCAGTGGGGGGAGCGGCACGCGGACGCACCGACGCCGCTTCGTCTCGCGCACATCGACTGCGACGCCCCGGTGCGCGTGGAGATGCGGTGCGCCGACGGGCATCGTCTGTCCGACGACGAGATCGCCGTCCGCGTGGACCGGTCAGAAGGTCGGAGTGCGCAGCAGTGAGGCCGCTGCGTGCCCGAGTCGTCTCGTCTTCGGCACGACGGCTCGCGCCGCGATCACGTCGTGGTCGGCGTCCTCGATGACCCGGAGGATGTCGCTGTACGACCTGGCCGCCGCCGCTATCGCCGGACGGGTGGCCGCGGGCAGGCCCGCGATGGCCGGCGCGGTCCGGCGGTACTGGGCGCGGTTCACGGCGATGAGATGAGCGGTCGCTCGACGCAGCTCGGACGACGCGACGCCGCGTCGGAGATCGGCGAAGAGCAGCTCCTCGTCCACGCCGAACGCGGCCAGTTCGGTGGTCGGCAGGTACACGCGGTCGCGCCGCAGATCCTCGGCGACGTCGCGGATGAAGTTGGTCAGCTGGAACGCCTCACCGAGCAGTGCCGCGCCATCGGCCAGTGCCGGGTCCGCGTCGAGGACGGGGACCAGCTGGAGCCCGATGACCGCGGCCGATCCGTAGGTGTACTCGGACAACTCGTCGAACGTCGCGTAGCGGTTCTTGAACACCGCCGACCCCGGCAGATCCATCCGCATGGAATGACCGAACGCGTCGAACGTCGTCATTGGAATGTCGTTGTCGTGCACGGCGACCGCGAGCGCGGCGAGGATGTCGGCGTCGTCGGGCGTCAGACCATCGGGAGGGGGACCGCCGGCACGGGCCGCGTGGAGCCCGGCCTCGAGCAGCTCGGTGCGAGCCTCGGCTTCACGGGGCGAGAGATCGGTGTCGACGGCGTCGTCGACGAGACGCGCGTACGCGTAGAGGGCGTGCACCGCCCGGCGGCGATGCACGGGCAGCAGGAGCGATGCGAGGTGGTAGGTGCGACCCGCGTGCGCGGTGATCGCCCGGGCGAGCTCGAACCCGCGGCCGGCGTCAGCCATCGCCGCGCAGCACGCCTGCGGCCCGCCGCAGTCGAAGCGGGTCGACGCGCTGCAGGGACAATGCCGCGAGCAGCGACACGGCGAGTGCGAGGAGCGTCTCGAGCGGCTTGTAGAACACGATGGAGTCGTCGGGTTGGAAGACGATGAGCAGGAACGTGCTCGCTCCGACGATCACCTGACGGGCCCGCATCGGGAGCGTGAACGCGACGACGAGGACGGTGACCCACGAGTAGTACCAGGGCAGGGTGGACGGTTCGAGGACGAGGACGGCGAACATCGCCCAGCACATGTACTTCATCGCCTGGCGCTCGTCGGATCGTCCGCGCCAGAAGAACCAGATCAGCGAGACGATCAGCACGATCTGCCCGACCAGGCGGGTCACCGGGAGCACTTCTTGCAGGTTCCACACGTGCAGCGGCGCGAGGACGTACGTCGCGATGTGCCCGACGAGGCTGGGCAGGCTGAACCAGTTGATGATGCGGTCGGCGAACGTCAGGCCGTTGAGCCAGCCGAGTCCGAGTCCCAGGGCCAGGGTGAACGCGCCGAACACGGCGAGCGGGATGAGTGCCGTCGCGGCGAACACGCCCGCCCCCGCGCGCTTGCTGACGGCCCGGTCCCGACGGAGGTGATCGATCCAGATCCAGACCACGAACGGGACCGCGATGAACGCCGTCACCTTGAGCGATCCGGCACAGCCGAGAACGAGGAGACCGACGACGTGCCGACCGTCGAGGACCAGTGCGACGCCGGCCGCGAGCACACCCATCAGCAGCAGTTCGGCGTGCGGTCCGCCGACGAGGTGAATGAGCAGCATCGGATTGAGCAGAGCGAGCCAGATCCCGCGGCGAGGACTCGCACCGAAGTGGGCGGCGATCCGCGGGACGGCCCAGAGGGCGAGCAGCAGCCCGGGGAGCAGAACGATCCGGAACGCGATCACGCCCGCGAACACGTTCTGTCCGGTGATCGCCACGACGCCGTGAGCGAGCAGCATGAACGCGGGGCTGTACGGCGACGTGGTAGGCGCCCAGATCTGCGCCATCGAGTCGACGATCGGACCC
>JASLJL010000087.1 GCA_030152405.1 Gordonia sp. (in: high G+C Gram-positive bacteria)
TGAAGCCGTAGATGTCGAGGATCCACAGTTGCTGGGTCGCGGACGGTCCGAGCGAATCGATGATCGTCGGCATGGCGAGATAGAGGACTGAGAAGTCCATCGAGACGAGCAGAACGGGCAATTGCAGGACGATCAGGCCGAACCAGGTGCGGCGTGAGGCACTCAGGTCGACAGCGTGCACAGACATGGGGATTCTTCCGGGTCGCGGGAGACGTGGGAGGGCGTCCGGCGTCCCGGGGTGGTGGGAGAACGTCCGAACCAAGAATACGACGGCGGTGTTCCATCGCGCCTCATCCACGACATCGCTAGACGACGATCGCGAGTCCGTGGTTCAGCGGCCAGGTGACGCGGTCGGTGTCGACGAAGTCGCCGGGTACCTCGGCCGGTGCGGCAGTGACGATCGCTCGGCCCTCGGCGTTGATCAGAGCCGCGCGGTCTCCCAGCGCGGAGAGCGGTCGGAACAGGATCCTCTCGAGCGCGGCGACGGTGACGTCGATGCCTGCGATCGCGGACGCCCCCGTCCACGGCACCGGGCAGGTGTAGGTCAATGCGAATTCGTCGGTGCACAGCAGATCGATGTACGGCCCGGTGACGGTGAGCTGCCCGGTGGAGATCGGGCCCCGGTACCAGTCGGCGTCGAGATATCGGTGCGCGGCGGTCATCGAGAGGTTGGCGAGTGCGTCCACCCGGTCGACCGCGTCGCCCTGCCACCAGGCCATGAAACTGCCGCCCGAGGGGAGCAATCCGGATGCGGCGACGAAGCCGCCTCCGGCGATGTTCGCTGTGGAGTCGGCGAGCATCGCTTCGACGTCGGGCTTCACGATGCGATCGACGGCTGCCGCGGACAGTGCGCCGCTGTGCGCGTCGAGAGCGCGGCCGAGGTCGGCCGACCACCGTTGCACTCGATCGGCGAACGCATTCATCGTCGCCGCGATGTCCGCGACTTCGCTCGGCTGGTCAGGGCCCATCTCGACTCCCTTCACATCAATTGTGCGCGTCTGGTGAGAAGCCACGTCGTGTTCACGGCGATGAGAGCTCGCGTCGTCGACTCGGCGTCCGTCACGTCCCGCGATTCGAGACTCCCGATGAGAGCGTCCCGAATCGCCGCGACCTCGGTCCGGTACGCCGGATCCTCGTTGGGCAGCAGTGTGAGCACGCCGTACTCGGCCTGCACCGACACCAGAGCACGCGAGAGACGCGCGATGCGGGCGATCGCAGCCACTTCGACCATGAACTCGGTCTCCACGCGCCGCCACGCGACGGACTCGTCGTCGATGGCGGGATCGACGACGGTGACCGCGCGCAAGGCGGTGATGTCGGCTGTGCCCGCGCGGCGCGCGGCCGCACGAGCGCACCCGACGGCGAGGGCCTCGAAGTGGGCGGCGATCTCCGCGATCTCGAGGCGAGTGAGCTCGGTGAGTCGCGCCTCGGCGCGCACGGCGGACGGCGCCATCGTGGGCGAGATGAAGCTTCCGCCGGTGCGGCCGCGCGTGGTCACCACCACGCCGTCGGACCGCAGCCGGGCCAGCGCCTCGCGGATCGTCAATGCGGACACGCCCAGCGCGGCGGCGAACTCGGCCTCGTTCGGGAGTCGCTGTCCGGGCTGCAACAGTCCGGACTCGGCGGCGTCGAGGATCCTGTCGGTGATCTGCTCCACCAGAGACCCGGAGCGGAGCGGGCGGAACACGGCGGACGCACTGCGGATCGGCGCGGTGCTCATCCGGTGTCTCCTCGGCTCGGGGTGTCAAGAGTGTACCGATCGTCGCGAGTGCTCCACGGGGCGTTTGGCGGGGTCGGTGTCCCCGGCTGTCGGGTGGGGTCGAGCCCCCCGGTCATCGAGCGGAGTCGAGTCCCCCGGTCATCGAGCGGAGTCGAGATGTGATTTCGACTCGACGCCTCGCTGCGCTCGGTGTCGGCTCAATCACCGGGGAGGGGACGGCCGCGGTCGGTGTGCGGCCGACACCAGTGGGGTTCCGCGGAGGCGGAACGGGCCTGATCAGATCGCGTACGCGAACACGGTCAGCATGTAGGCGCCGAACCATGCTGACGCGAGGGTCGCGCCGACGGCAGTCGACAGGAACGCTGTCCGCGACGCTCGACCCAGTCGCACCGCGACGGGCAGCAGGATCACGAACGCGGGCAGCAGCAGTCGTGGTCGCGACTGCATCAGGCCGCTCGAGAGGAGAACCGACGCCATCACCAGCACCGCGTAGACCAGGACCGGCCACGGCAGCCGATCGACGAACGACCACACCAGCAGCACCAGCGACGCGAGGATGAGCAGGCACGTCGCAATGGACACGAAGTCGTTCGCCGCCGTCAGGTTGTCGTAGAGGAACGACGACGTCGCGCGCCCTCCGTCGAACCTGGTGTCCCAGCCGGAGGTCTGGATCTTGAACCAGCCGGTCGGCGAGCCGGTCTTGGCCCACACCACGCACAGGTATCCGAGGTAGCCGAGGGGCGCGAGCAGTCCGGCGATCCAGGCGCGTGTCCCGTCGTGGCGGGCGATCGTGGCGGCGACCATGACGACGAGTACCACGGCGATTCCGGTCGGTCGGACCAGGCCGACGGCGAGTGCGCTGAACCCCGCCAGCAGCCACCGCTCCTCCAGGACTCCGACGAGCGCCCACGCGGCGAGCGCGCAGAACAGCGCCTCCGTGTAGGTCATGGACAGCACGACGCCCATCGGAGCGGCGGCGAACAACACCACGAGCATCAGTCCGGCGCGTTCGGCGGCCTCGTCTGACATGGTCTCGGTGACCTTCATCCGGCGTGCGCACACCGTGCCGAGGCGTCCGATGCCGACTGCGGCCGCTGCGCCGACCACGACGTTGACCAGCAGGCCCGCCGCGAACGGGCTCACGAACGGCAACTGCGCGATCAGGCCGACGAGACCCGGGTAACCGGGAAAGAACGCGTACGCGGTCGTCGCGGTGTGCACCCCGTTCGCGTCCATCCCGGACGCGGGGACGCCGTCGTATCCGTAGTCGGCGATGTCGAGCATCCACGTGCCGTCCCACTTGGTCAGAAGCGCGCGCAGACCGTCGTCGTGGATGGAGCCGAACCAGGCCAGGACCAGCAGTCCGACCGCTCGGATCGCGAGGTAGACGGCCACGGCCGTCGCGGTGGGAGTCCACCGGAACGTCAGAGGTCTGGAACGGAGAGCGGGAGTCATCCCCGATGATCCTACGGAGGGTGCGCTCGGTGCGGTCGAGGTCACACCGTGGCCGCGCGGCCTGCGCGGCCGACATCGCAGGCCGGTAAGCTTGGCCACTGACCGATTGACAGAATCCGAGTTCAACTCGAGAGAATCCTGAGGAAGGTGCACACGTGGCACTGGTCGTCCAGAAGTACGGTGGCTCGTCCGTGGCGGATGCCGAACGCATCCGTCGGGTCGCAGAGCGGATCGTGGAGACCAAGCGCGCGGGCAACGACGTGGTGGTCGTCGCTTCGGCGATGGGAGACACTACCGACGAACTGCTCGACCTGGCAGAACAGGTCAATCCCAATGCGCCGCAGCGTGAGATGGACATGCTGCTGACGTCCGGCGAGCGCATCTCGAACGCGCTGCTGGCGATGGCCATCGAGGCGCTCGGCGA
>JASLJL010000114.1 GCA_030152405.1 Gordonia sp. (in: high G+C Gram-positive bacteria)
CGGCCACCGACCTGCGCTGCTTGCTGTAGGCAGCAGCGTGGGTCGTCTGGTGGGACGTTTTTTCGTCGATTCAGTCGGTGCCAACCGGCCGAATCGGGCGCTCGGCGGAGTGGTTTTCCGTCTCCCGCTTCGGATCCCATCCTAGACCCCGGTCAGATCTCCCCCGCGCCCACTCAGCTGCGACCGATACGCTCACGGTCACATCGACAGTCAGGAGCTCCCGTGCCCGCCCCCTCCACGTCCTTGTCGTTCGCACACGGCCCCACCTGGCGCAATCGTGTCGCCCTGGCGCCGCTCACGAATCTGCAGAGCCGCGCCGACGGTGTGCTCGGCGACGACGAATTCCGCTGGCTCGCCCGGCGCGCCGACGGCGGCTTCGGACTGGTGATGACGTGTGCGGCGTTCGTCGACGCGGCCGGGCATTCGTTTCCGGGCCAGCTCGGCGTGTCCGACGACGCGCACCTGCCGGGCCTCACCCGGCTCGCAGACGCGCTTCGCGAGCGCGGAGCGGCGTCGTCGATTCAACTGCAGCACGGAGGCCGACGCGGCGACCGAGCCCTCGTCGACGAGGTCGTCGCACCGTGGGAGGACGCCAAGTACGGCGCACGCGAGCTGTCGACCGGTGACGTGGAACAGGTGGTCCGCGACTTCGCCGATGCGGCGCGACGCGCCGAGCGTGCGGGGTTCGACGGCGTGGAGATCCACGGTGCGCACGGATACCTCATCGCGCAGTTCCTCGACGCCCGAAGCAATCAGCGGACCGATCGGTACGGCGGCAGCGCCGACAACCGTTTCCGCATCGTGCACGAGACGATCTCCGCGGTCCGCTCCGCGACCGGACCCGACTTCCAGGTGGGCCTGCGGCTGTCCCCCGAACGGTACGGAATCGTGCTCGACGAGGCGCGCGAGCTGGCCGGCCAGGTGCTGGCCGACGGGCGCGTCGACTACCTCGACATGTCGATGTGGGACGCGTTCAAGCGTCCCCACGGGCACGACGTCGACGCGCGTCCACTGCTCGACTACTTCACCGAACTCCCGCGAGGCGACGTTCGGCTCGGAGTGGCGGGCAAGATCCTGCGCGCCGGACAGGTGCGCGAGTGTCTCGATCGTGGGGCGGATTTCGTGCTCGCCGGGACCGCAGGCATTCTGCACCACGACTTCGCACGACGGATCGTCGCCGATCCCGACTTCGCGGCGGAGCACCCGCAGCCCGCATCGCATTTCGTCGCCGAGTCCGTCGGACCCGCATTCCTCGATTACCTCGCCACCAACTGGGACGACTTCGTGACCTGCGACGACGCGCACCCGGTCACCGCGGACGGCCGACGGTGATCGAGACCGCCGGCATCGACCGGGAACGCGCCGCTGCGTTCGTCGCTACCGCGGCCGACATCGCCGTCGTCGTGCTCGCCGCGTACAGCCTCGTGGCGGGGACGTTCCGCGCCCTCGTGGCGTGGGAGATCGCCACGGCCGTCTACCTCGCGTGCACCGGTCTGGTGATCCGCCGTCGCGCGCGGCGCGGAACCACCGATCCGAGGACGGGTTTCCTGCGTCGTCTGTCGTGGATCGTGCCTCTCGCGACGAGCCTGAGCGGCGTCAATGCAGCGGTCGTCGCCCTGCTCGGGCAGTCGTACGCCGAGCGGTTCGCCGACAGCGCCAGGTCGGCGGCGCTGGTCGGCGTCGTGGGAATCGTGCTGTCGTGGTTGATGCTGCATGTGGCGTTCATGCACATCTACATGAGCAGGTACAGCGAGTCGGTCGCACCCGCGCTGTCGTTCCCCGAGCACCGCGACCCCGACGACGACGACGCGCCGCACCGCGAGCCCGGATACCCGGAGTTCGTCTACTTCGCCTTCACGATCGGCACCACGTTCGCCACCTCGGACGTCGAGGTACGCACACGCCGGATGCGTTCGGCGGTCGTCGTGCACAGCACGTGGAGCTTCTTCTACAACGCACTCGTCGTCGCGGTGGCCTTCCAGGTCCTCCAGCGCTTCGCGACGCTGTGAGCGTCTCCACCTGGTGGGCGCTGCTCGGCGCCTGCCTGCTGATCAGCTTCACCCCCGGAGCCGGCGCGGTGAACACGATGACGAACGCTCTCAACGTCGGCTTTCGGCGCTCCATCTGGGGCATCCTCGGCCAGCAGGCGGCCCTCCTCATCCAATTGGTGATCGTCGCCGCCGGGCTCGGTCTGGTGATCGCCGGGTCGCCGACCGCGTTCGACGTCATCCGATACTGCGGCGCGGCGTACCTCGCCTATCTGGGTGTGCGACAGATCCTCGCCGACCCGTCTGCCGACGACGAGGACGCCGTCGGCCCCGCCGACGAGAGCGGACCGTCGATGTTCGTCCGCGGACTCTGGGTGAACCTTCTCAACCCGAAGGCCATCGTCTTTCTGCTCGCCTTCATCCCCGGGTTCGTCGTCGCCGATGGCGATCTGTTCGCCCAGTACGGGCTCATCGGGTTGACGATCGTCGCGGTGGACATCTGCGTGATGTGGTTGTTCTTCGCGCTCCTCGGTCGAGCCTTCGCTCGCGTCACGTCCACGCCGAGCGCACGTCGACGGTTGAACATCGGGTTCGGCGTGTTGTTCATCGCCGTCGGAGTGATGCTCGCACTGATGTGACTGAAGCCCCCTGCACCGCTTGTCGAGCACCTCGCGCCCGCTCATCGAGCGAAGTCGCGATGAGGCACCACGTTTCGACTTGCCGCCTCGGCTATCGCCTCGGACGCGGCTCAACGACCGGGAGAACCCGACGGCTGCTCGCGGTTCGCACGCATCTCGGCCGACGCCATGTGGACACGCACTTCATCGTCTCGTGCGTCGTCGAGGGCACGATCGAGCGCGGCGTATGCGTTCTGGGTGGCCGAGCGACGCATCGCACCGAGGAGATCAGTGACCCAGTCGACCTCATCGGGCGTGGTCGGCACCCACCCCGGCCCCTTCCTACGGATGAGTTCATCGTGCGCGGCGGACATGAGGACCCGGACCGCGTCGGCGAGTTTCTCGGTGAACTCGCCGTGCACCGAGACCAGCGTCGAGAGCTCCATTCCCCGTCCCACCAGACGGCCCAGATTTCGCACGATGTGCGGATCCGCGGCCCGTACGTGATCGGTGCCGTCGACGCGGTCGACGATGCGGGCCGCGACGAGGGCGTCCAGCATCGCGTCGTCGATCGGGCCCAGAGCCCGCTCGAGGTCCGCGCGACTCATCTCGTCCGGGCGACGCCCGGCCCACTGCATGTCGACCACGTCCGACAGGTCGAGAGCCTCCCCGATGCGTGCGCTCGGATTGGTCAGGAACGTCGCGATGTGTTTGAGCGTGAAGCCGTTGCTCAGCAGCCTGTTGATCGCCCGCAGGTTCGCCAGGTGCCGCTCGGTGTAGATCGCGACTCGACCGCGGCGGAGCGGGGCCGGC
>JASLJL010000133.1 GCA_030152405.1 Gordonia sp. (in: high G+C Gram-positive bacteria)
CGAAACGCGCCGAGCCCGGGCAGGGTCAGCCGGTCACCGACAGCGCGGCGGCGAGGCCGAGGACCACGCTGAGCAGCCCGATCTCGATGCCGGCGTTCCGAATGGACGACACCTCGTCCATCCCATGACGACGCGCTCGGGCTACCCACACCGTCCGATGCCACCTGGCGACAGCGGCCACCGCGGCGAGCAGCACGATCTTCGCCAGCAGCACACGGCCGTAGCCCGTCTGCCACCAGTCGTCGTCGAGCCCGATCCGCCCGACCGCGGCGATCAGTCCCGTCGCGGTCAGCACGGCGACGACGGGGAGCGCCCGTTGGGAGAACGCCGGAAGCGACCGCGCCCACCCGCCGCGGCCGCGGACGGTCGCGACAAGCGCGCCCAACGTCCCGACCCACCAGGCGGCGGCCAGGGCGTGAACACCCACCGCGATCGGGATCCACGTCGATTGGCCGGCGTGCCCGGTCACCGAGCTCACCAGCACCCCGACGGCGGCCACAGCCGCGACCACGTAGGCGTCCGACGGCGACCACCACGCCCAGCCGACGATCACGAGCGCCCCGACCAGGCTCACCACCACCGGAAGGCCGGTCTCCAGACTCACAGTGAAGTCGCCGATCCCGACGTCGAACACGCCGACGCCGGCGCGGGACGCCACCTGCATCCACGCGGAGAACAACGACGAGACACCCCACAGCGTCGCGGTCGCCGCGACCACCGCCGGTGCGGGTTCCGCGTCGACCAGACCGAGCATCCCGAGCCCGACGAGCAGACTGACCGCCGCGAGGGCGATGCCGTCGGCCCACGCCGACGGCTCCGGATCGGCGATGACCACCGCCGCCGCCACCCCGACGAGGACAGCGACGATCGACGCCGCCGCCACCCCGAGGCGCAGGCGGGTCACGTCAGCGACGGCGCTTGATCAGCGTGAACACCACCGCGCCGCCGAGCACCAGCACGACGACCACCGCACCGACGACGAACCACCACGCCTTGACGCCGTGTTCGCTCGACTCCGGCGCCTGATAGTCGGCGGGAACCGCCGCGCCCGGCGTCCCGGAACCGGCCTTGGTCAGCGTGAACGTGGTCTGACCCGACACCGGATGTCCGTCGGCCGACGTCACCCGGTAGTTCACCTCGTACACGCCTGTCGGGCCGAGCCCGGACAGCGTCACCGACGCGGTCCGACCCTCGATGATCGGCTCGCTGGTCTGCCAGAAGTGATTGTCCGGGCCGACCACCTTGACGGTGGCGAACGCGGGCTGAAGGTCTTCGTTGAACGTGAGCGTCACCTTGTCCGGAGCCACCTCGATCGACGCACCGTCTTCGGGCGACGCCCCGGTTCGCGCCGAATGCGCGGCCGCCGGGCCTGCGACGACCCCGGCCACCAGTGCGGCGAACGCGATGACGACGGCAACGACCGCGGTCTTCTTGAGGTACCGGAACATGAACACACCCCTGACTCGGCTGGATGGAATGAGTCCATCGTCCCACGGGCACTAACGTGGTACCCGTGTCGGTCTACTCACACGGCTTCGCCCGTATCGCAGCCGCAGTCCCACCGGTCGCTCTCGCCGACCCGATGGAGAACGCGTCGCGCACCGTCGAACTGATCAATCGTGCGCACGACGAGGGCGCCGTCCTCGTCGCGTTCCCCGAACTCGGGCTGTGCGGGTACAGCGTCGACGATCTCGTCCAGCAGGACGCGCTGCTCGACGACGTGATGGACGCCCTCATGACCGTCGTCGACGCGACCCGACGCGTGTCGACGGTAGTTCTCGTCGGCGCCCCGCTCCGGATCGACGACGCCCTGTACAACTGCGCTGTCGTCGTCCACGACGGCGAGATCCTCGGCGTGGCCCCCAAGTCGTACCTGCCGAACTACCGCGAGTTCTACGAGCAGCGGTACTTCGCGGCCGCGCGCGACGCCGTCGTCGACTCGATCACGCTCGGCGAGTACGAGGTGCCGTTCGGCGCCGACCTTGTCTTCGACGCCGTCGATCTGCCGGGTCTGCGTTTCCACGTCGAGGTGTGCGAGGACGGATGGGTGCCGATCCCGCCGTCGACGTGGGCATCACTCGCGGGGGCGTCGTTGTTGGTCAACCTGTCGGGCAGCCCGGTGACGGTCGGCAAGGAGGAGTACCGCCGGACGCTGGCGACGTCCCACTCGGCGCGCAACGTCGCGGCGCACCTGTATGTGGCGTCGGGATTCGGCGAATCGACGACCGACCTCGCGTGGGACGGCGACGCGCTGATCGCCGAGAACGGGACGCTGCTGGCGCGGTCCGAGACGTTCTCGATGGACCCGCAGCTGGTGGTGGCCGACATCGATCTCGATCGCATCCGCCAGGAGCGCACCCGACTGATCAGCATGCGCGACCAGGTCGGCGACTTCGCCGACCGGGCCCGAGCGATCCGTCGCATCCCGTTCGAGGTCGACGGCGAGTTCACCGCGGGCGACTTGAAGCGGACCGTTCAGCGGTTCCCGTTCGTGCCCACGGGTGCCGCCGACCGCGATCAGCGATGCCGCGAAGTCCTGGACATCCAGGTCCAGGGACTGGTCGCGCGCCTTCGCGCGACGGGCATCTCGAAGATCGTCATCGGCGTCTCCGGCGGCCTCGACTCCACGCTCGCGCTGCTCGTCGCCGTGCAGGCGTTCGACCTGCTCGGACTGCCCCGCACCGACATCCACGCGTACACCATGCCCGGCTTCGCCACCGGCGACGCGACGCTGGCCCGTAGCCATGTCCTGATGGACTCGCTCGGCGTCACCGGCAACGAACTCGACATCCGCCCGTCGTGCACCCAGATGCTCGCCGACCTCGGGCACTCGTTCGCCGATGGCGAGCCCGTGTACGACGTGACCTTCGAGAACGTCCAGGCGGGCGAACGCACGTCGCACCTGTTCCGCCTCGCGAACTATCTGGGCGGCATCGTCCTCGG
>JASLJL010000184.1 GCA_030152405.1 Gordonia sp. (in: high G+C Gram-positive bacteria)
CTGCGGCGCGTGTGTTCCGGAGTGCCCGGTGGACGCGATCGTCCACACGGACGGGCTCGCATCGAACCAGCAGGTGTTCGTCGACATCAATGCTGCCTACTTCCGTGATCACGACGTGCGAGACGGGCTCGTCCCGTTCCGGCCGGCACCGCCGACTCGTGTCCTCTCGCCGGCCCGAGTCGCGATCGTGGGCGCCGGGCCTGCCGGTCTGTACACCGCGGCCGAGTTGCTCACCGAACCGAACGTGCTCGTGGACGTCCTCGACAGGTTGCCGACGCCGCTCGGTCTGATCCGGGCCGGTGTGGCGCCGGATCACGCGTCCACGAAGAAGGTCGGCGACGTCCTCGACTCGATCGTGTCGTCTCCACGCTTCCGCTACCTGCTTGGGATCGAGGTAGGGGCACATGTGACCGCGGACGACCTCGCCGCGTCGTACGACGCAGTCGTGTTCGCCCACGGCGCCCCGGTGTCGAAGACGGTCGGCGTCCCCGGTGAGGGGATGCCGGGCAGCATCGGCTCCGGCGAGTTCGTGGCCTGGTACAACGGGCATCCCGACGCCGCAGGTCTCGCCGTCGATCTGTCCGCCGATCGCGCGGTGGTGATCGGCAACGGCAACGTCGCACTCGACGTCGCACGCGTTCTCCTCACCGACCCCGACTCGCTCGCGACCACCGACATCGCCGATCACGCGCTCGACGCCCTGCGGACGAGTGCCGTGCGAGAAGTCGTCGTCCTCGGACGACGCGGCCCGGCGAACGCCGCGTTCACCGTCGGCGAGGTCGCCGGATTGGTCGACCTTCCGGCAGACATCGTCGTCGGTGATCCACTCGGCGACGAGTCGGACGCCGACAGCCCGGCGGTCGCGCTCCTGCGCACCCTCGCCGTCACTCGACCGCACGGCCACGACCGTCGCCTCGTGTTCCGTTTCGACACGACTCCCCGGGCCGTCCTGGGTAATGGGTCGGTGACCGGCCTCGAAGTGGACCATGACGGGTCCGCGGACGTGATTGAGACCGGACTCGTCGTGGGAGCGGTCGGTTTCCGGGGCGCCCCGCTGGACGGGCTCCCGTTCGACTCGGGGGCTGGAACGGTTCCCCATCGGGACGGCCGCGTGGTCGACGCAGAATCGGGCGAGATCGTCGCCGGACAGTACGTCGCCGGGTGGATCAAGCGTGGTTCGCGTGGTGGGATCGGCGCCAATCGGCGGTGCGCCGAAGAGACGGCGCGGGCGGTGATCGACGACCTCGCCACCCTGGGCGACTGTGGTCCCGGCCGGGATGTCGTGGCGGCGGACGTCGTGCCAGTAGATGTCGTGGCGGTGGCCGAACGGAACGGTGCATGCGTCGTCGACGCCGACGGGTGGCGTCGCATTGATGACGCGGAGCGGTCCGCGGGCAGCGCGGAGGCTCGCCCGCGGACCAAACTCACGGAGTGGGACGGCCTCGTGGCGGCCGCCCGCGCCTGAGAGGACGCCTGCTCACAGCGGGACGCGCCGCGCGCCCGATCCGGTCTGGGCCAGTTCGTCGTCGGGGTTGAGCAGTCCGCATGCCTTCATCGACAGACATCCGCAGCCGATGCACCCGGTGAGTTCCTTCTCGAGTCGCTCGATGCCCAGCCTGCGCTGTTCGAGGGTCGTCTTCCAGCGCCGCGAGGCCCGTTGCCAGTCCTCATGACTTGGCCTCGTGTCGAGCGGGACCTCGGCGAACGCGTCTTGCACATCGGCGAGTGGAATGCCGAGCCGTTTGGCGACCGAGACGAGCGCCACCCGCCGAAGCATGTGGCGTGGATACCGTCGTTGGTTACCCGATGTCCGTGTGGAGGCGATCAGGCCCAGCGTCTCGTAGTAGTGGAGCGCCGACACTGCGACGCCGGTGCGGCGGCTCATCTCGCCGACTGTCAGGAGTTCGTCGGGCTCGTGGTGCGTGGCGCCTGTGTGGTCCATGTCTCCACTGTAGCGGTTGACCTCAAGTGGACTTGAGGTCATAGCGTGACGGACGTACCTCTTTGAAAGGACGTCGACATGACCGACTACACGTTGCCCGAACTGCCGTACGACTACGACGCGCTCGCGCCGCACATCTCCGGCAAGATCATGGAACTGCATCACTCGAAGCACCACGCGAACTACGTCGCTGGATTGAACGGCACTCTCGAGAAGTTGGCCGAAGCCCGGGACACGGGGAACTTCGGCGCGATCGTGGGTCTCGAGAAGACCCTCGCGTTCAACCTCGGCGGACACATCAACCACTCGATCTTCTGGACCAATCTGTCTCCCGACGGCGGCGACAAGCCGACCGGTGAACTCGCGGTCGCCATCGACGACAACTTCGGTTCGTTCGACAAGTTCCGTGCCCACTTCGAGCAGACTGCGCTGACCATCCAGGGGTCGGGGTGGGCGATTCTCGCGTGGGACTCGCTCGGCAGCAAGCTGCACATCGTCCAGCTGTACGACCAGCAGAGCAACATCCCGGCCACCCTCGTCCCGATCCTTCAGCTCGACATGTGGGAGCACGCGTTCTACCTCGATTACCTCAACGTGAAGGGCGACTACGTCAAGGCGTTCTGGAACATCGCGAACTGGGCTGACGCGCAGCAACGCTTCGAGGCAGTGGTCACGCCCGGCCGTGTCGTCAGCTGAGCCGGTGGACACTGATGCGAATCTCTACGACGGCTTCGCAACGTACGGCAGTGGTGTCTGTCTGATCACCGTTCGGGACGGCGACGACGACGCGTTCTTCGTCGCCGCCTCGGTGCTCACCGCATCCGTCGACCCGTTCGCGCTCGCGGTCTCGGTCGGGGCCACGCGACCGGGACTCGCGCAGATCGCCGACGGACGGCCGTGGACGGTCTCGGTGCTCGCCGCAGACCATCTGGAGCTCGTACGTCTTCTGACGGGACGCACCACACGGGAGGAGCGCCTGGCGGCGCTTCGAGCGGCGGGCGTCGAGCGGTCAGCCGACGGGACACTGTGCCTGCCCGACTCGCTCGCGACGTTCTCCTGCGTCACCGCGTCGACGACGCCGGTGAACGATCAGGTTCTTGTCGTCGGGAGCGTCGTCGGTGGCACGCTGGGCGACGGCCGCGCGCCGCTGCTGCGGTGGAACCACGGTTTCCACACGGCGGACGGCGCCGCCGGGCCGAGGCTGTCGGCGTAGTCGA
>JASLJL010000503.1 GCA_030152405.1 Gordonia sp. (in: high G+C Gram-positive bacteria)
CGTCGACGCGCGGTCTCGACAGGCTTGCGCAAGAGGCCAACCGGCGACGTCGCGAACTGCTGAAGAATCGGAATCTCGACGGCACGTTCGACGAGATCCGCGAACTCCTCGACTCCGCGGTGCTCAACGAACGAAAGCAGCTGGCGCGTGATCTCGACGACGACGCGCGTTTCGCCGAGATGCAGATCGGGAATCTCCCGGCCTCGACCGCGAAGGCCGTCCAGGAGCTCTCCGACTACGACTGGCGCAGCCCGCAGGCACGCGCCGACTACGAGAAGATCTCCGACCTGTTGGGGCGGGAGGCGCTCGACCAACGATTCGCCGGCATGAAGGAGGCCCTCGAAGGGGCGACGCCGGAGGATCGGCAGCGGATCAGCGACATGCTCGCCGACCTGAACGAGCTGCTGGACAAGCACAACGCGGGAACCGACTCGCAGCAGGACTTCGACGACTTCATGGATGCGCACGGCGAGTTCTTCCCGGAGGACCCGCAGAACGTCGACGAACTGATCGACGCGCTCGCCAAGCGATCGGCCGCCGCCCAGCAGTTCTTCAACTCGCTCACTCCGGAGCAGCAGGCCGAACTGGCCGGTCTGTCGCAGCAGGCGTTCGGTTCACCCGAGCTGATGAGCGCTCTCTCGCGCATGGACGATGCGCTGCGTCAAGCACGGCCCGACCTGAACTGGGACGGATCGCAGGAGTTCTCCGGCGACCAGCCGATGGGGATGGGCGAGGGTGCCGCCGCACTGCGTGACATCGCCGAGTTGGAAGAACTCGCCGAGCAGCTGTCGCAGGGCTACGCGGGAGCACAGATGGAGGACATCGACCTCGACGCGCTCGCCCGCCAGCTCGGAGAGGACGCGGCGGTGGACGCGCGGACCCTCTCCGATCTGGAGAAGGCTCTGCGCGATCAGGGCTTCTTCCGTCGCGACGCCGACGGCTCGCTGAAACTCAGTCCCAAGGCGATGCGCCGACTGGGACAGGCGATCCTCAAGGACGTCGCGACGCAACTGTCGTCACGGGGCGGTGACCGACGGACCGATCTCGCGGGACGTCTCGGCGAACCGACGGGCGCGACGCGCGAGTGGGCGTTCGGGGACACCGAACCGTGGGACGTGACCCGGACCGTGACCAACGCGGTCCTCCGGACGGTCGGGGAACAGGGCGACCCGAGCACCGGAGTGACGATCGACGTGCGCGACGTCGAGGTGACCGACACCGAGGCCCGCAACCAGGCGGCCGTCGTGCTGCTCGTCGACACCTCGTTCTCGATGGTGATGGAGGGCCGCTGGACGCCGATGAAGCGGACCGCCCTCGCGCTCAACCAGCTGATCTCCACGCGGTTCCGGTCCGACGAACTGCACCTCATCGAGTTCGGCAGACTGGCGCGGTCGACGTCGGTGGACGATCTGACCGGGCTCGAACCTCGGATGGAGCAGGGCACCAACCTGCACCACGCACTCCTGCTGGCGCATCGCCATCTGCGCAGGTTTCCCAATGCGCAGCCGGTTCTGCTGATCGTCACCGACGGCGAGCCGACGGCACACCTGGAGTCGGACGGAGAGCCGTTCTTCTGGTACCCGCCGCACCCGGAGACCATCGGCAAGACGGTTCGCGAACTCGACCATCTCTCACGGATGGGCACACAGATCACGTTCTTCCGGCTCGGCGACGACCCGGGACTCGCGAACTTCGTCGACCGCATCGCGCGCCGGATCGGTGGGCGAGTGGTCGCGCCCGACCTCGACGGACTCGGTGCGGCCGTCGTCGGCGACTACCTCCGGGCGCGACGCTCGCGGTGAGCAGTCGTCGCAGTGCGCAGTTCTCCCGCGCCGAGCTCTTGAGCTATGCCGACACGACCGTCCCCGACCTGATCGGGCCGGACTGTCGGCTGTTGATCTCCGGGATCAATCCGGGACTGTGGACGGCGGCGACCGGCGCGCACTTCGCGCGGCCGGGCAACCGTTTCTATCCGGCGTTGTACGCGGCGGGGATCACGGACCGACTGATCGACGCATCCGCCGGCATGAGCGACGACGACGCCCGCGCGCTGACAGGGGCCGGCGTCGGGATCACCAACGTCGTCGCGCGTGCCACCGCGAAGGCGTCAGAACTCACTCGCGACGAACTGGAAGCCGGCGGTCGGAACCTGGTCCGAACAGTGGAGCGAGTACGGCCACGAGTGCTGGCGGTGCTCGGAGTGACGGCCTACCGCTCCGCGTTCGGGGAACCGAAAGCGACAGTCGGCGAGCAGGACCGCCGGATCGGCGACGCGACGATCTGGGTCCTGCCCAACCCGAGCGGACTCAACGCCCACGAGACCGTCGAGACGCTCGCGGCGGCGTATCGAAGCGCTGCGCACGCCGCGGGAGTCGTCTGACCCGACGCTGAGTGCGGATTCTCGGCAGAATGGCCGGATGAGACTTTTCCTCCGGAATGCGGTTGTCGTCGTGGGGTCCGCGGCATTGTTCGTCGCGCTCGTCGCCGTCGGAATCCGGTACTGGCCGGGGG
>JASLJL010000246.1 GCA_030152405.1 Gordonia sp. (in: high G+C Gram-positive bacteria)
GGTGAACAACGGCTCGCCATCAGCCGTTGTTCACCACTCCTGTGTCGGGAGGCTGGTTGTCAGCTCGCGTCGAGGATGCTCAGCGCGAAGACGATCGAGTCACCGGGCTTGATGCCGCCGTCGGGAGTCCCGTTAGGGTAGCCGTCGGCCGGGGCGACCGCGACACCGACGGTGGCGCCGACCTTCTGGCCGACGAGAGCCTTCGTGAACCCGGGAACCAGCTGAGTGGCGGGGTACTGGATCGGCTCGCCGCGCGAGTACGAGTCGTCGAAGGTGGAGCCGTCGCGTCCGGTGACGCCGTGATAGCAGAACGTGACGGTCGAGGCCGCCGTCACATCGGCGCCCGTGCCCGGCTTCAGCGTCTTCACCGTGGTCTCGTCGACGGCGAAGGTGCCGTTGACCGTGATCAGCGGAGCCTTGTCGGCAGTGGGGGCCACCACCTCGATCGAACCGGTCTTGCCCTGGAACACCCAGTCGGGCTGGGTGGTGGCCGCCGGGACCTCGGTCGGGCAGGTGCTTGTCGAGGCCGCCGTGGACTGGTCGGATCCGGCGTCGGCGGACGTCGCGGCGTTGTCGGACGAATCGTTCGACGAGCATCCGGCCAGGACCAGCGCGCATACGGCGGCGGGGACGAGAATCAAAGGCTTGAGCTTCATGACCTGCAACACTACCGGCGGCGCCTGTGCCATGAGCACCGCGGGCGCTCAGGAGCAGCGGCCGCCGGGCAGTCGGTCGAGGTGGGCTTCCAGCCAGCCTGCGACGGCGTCGAGCGTCGCGGTGCCCGCCTCGAAGGTCATCCTCGGGGTGTGCGTGCTCGTCGAGACGGCGACCTGGGATCCGTCACGCAGGGTGATGATGCCGATCTGCCGGACCACGTATCCGCCGTCGTCGTCCTGGCCCCAGCCGCCTTTGACCGCGGTGCGGTCGGCGCCGAGCCTGCGGACGCCCCACTCCTGGACGTCGGCGACGTCGTGCATCAACTCGAGGATGTGATCGCTGCCCGTCATGCACGGAAGGTTCGCCGTCCAGGTCGCGGAATCGGCGAGCGCCCACTGAGTCTCGCCGAGCATGGGATGCAGGCCACCGTGTCGAGGGGCGGGCACGGTCACTGCGTCGCCGCCTTCTCGGAGCACGGCGAGAAGTGCGTCGGAGGCTTCGATCGGTGTTCCCAGGGATTTGGTGAGCACTCGGGCCGATGCGTTGTCCGAGTCGACGACTGCCGATGCCTCGGGCCGGGTCATGCCGTGTTTGCGTTCCGCGGCGAGTCCGAGGGGCGCCTTGATCGTCGACCACGCGTCCCGCACCGACTGGTCTCCGAACACGAGTGGTTCACCGCCGCCGACGGGCACGAGGGCGACGCCGACCGGGTTGCGGAGGTGAAGTGCGTCGAACGACGCGGCGAGCGTCTGTCGTGCGTGGGCTGCCGACGTGGAACTCGGCGCGGCCGCCGGCTGCTCGGAAGCGGTGTCGCGACCCAGGACCAGAAACACCACGACGCTGACGAGTACCGCGACGACCGCCGCTGCGGCCAGGCCGAACATCCGGGGACGTCGAGACGTCGAGGAGTTGTCCGAGGGTGCGCGGTGGCGTCCGCTCATGATCACTCCTTACTCGTCGACGTGATTCTCCAGTGGAGGTGCAGGGTCCGACGCTAGCAGCCAGAGTCCGATCGGGCCGAATGCGCGGGTCGTTAGCCGTTACAGTGGGAGACCTTGGTCACAGGGCTCTGATAGAACGCTTCTGCGACATGAACGGCAGGCCTCTCGTGGCCGGGACGCCGGGGGCTGACCTCGCTGTTCGCGTGGAATCGATCCGGTTAGGCGACGCTAACTGTTCATGTCCGGTCAGTGGCCGTGAAACGTGGTGCGCGTCACAGGATGGATCTCTGGGATCGCCAGATATAGCGAAATACTCTCTGCCGCATGAAAATTCGACGATCTGTCCCGGCTCTGCTGCTGGCGGCGGGAATTGGGGCGGCGCTGATGCCGACGGGCGTGGGAGTGGCCGAGGCGGCGACTCAGTGCCCCAGGGTCATGGAGTTCTCCACCGGCGGCGCGGCTCAGCCGAACGGGATCTGGCTCGGAGCGATGGGGAAGCCCCTACCGCCGGGAACTCAGCGAACCAGGGTTCGCTACAGCGCGAGCATCTCGCCCGTCGGAGGCAACATCAGCGGTGCGGAGTCGACTGCTGAGGGTGAGCGGAAACTCACGCACGCGGCGCGTGCGTTCCGCGCCAAGTGCCCCGACACGCACATCCGGCTCGTCGGTTTCTCTCAGGGCGCGCTCGTCACCGGCAACGTGTGCAACGCGCTCGACTCCGACCCGGTCATGGCTCGCAACACCAGCTGCGTCCTCTACTCCGATCCGAGGCGGCCCGATCCGGTGCGACCCGGGGTGATGGCGATGCTGCCCTCGTTCGTGCCGGGATTCCCGATGATGGGGCCACGGCCCAAGAACAGGCACATCCCGATCACGCAGGTCTGCCAGACCAACGACGGAATCTGCGCCGCGCCGAATCCGGTGCTCGACCCGATCGGCTTCGTCAACAATCTCCTCGGCTATCTCGCCTTCGGCGCACACGGCGACTACCACGCGCCGCCGACCTCGGTCGACGACGGTCGGGTCCACCTGGTGCGTCGGACGCCGTACATCCCGACCGCCGACATCCTTCGACCGGCGCCCGGGGTGCCCACGCCGTACGACGTCCTCGATCCGGTGAGTCGCCAGTTCATCACGCCCGCGCCCATCATGACGGTGTATCGACCGCTGCCGTTCGCGGCCTACTTCCCGCCGATCATCTCGTGGCTCGTGCCGCCGCGCATCGGTGCCGTCGTGCTGCCCGCACTGGACGTCGCGGCCGTCGTGGGGACTGTCGTCCAGCTGCTCGACGCGATCGTGGCGACGGCGGACGATCTGGCCGACACCTCGGTCCAGCCTGTCAGTGCCGCGGCAGTGCCTGCCCCGACTCCGCCGCCGCCCGCGGTCGAGCCGCCGCAGCGCGAATCGACCCTCCCGGTTCCGGTTCAGGTTTCGACCGGTGACGGGATCGCGCCCCTGCCGTCGATCGAGCCCGACTATCCATCAGTGGTGTCCGGGGAGGCGCGCACGGTCGCCGCAGCAGTGATGACTGACGCGGGCGTCGATCGGGTCGTCGACTCCGCGCCGGCTCAGCTCGCTGACTTCGGGGTGACTCCGACCAGGTAGGGGATCAGCTCGCGGCAGGTACTCGGACCTGCTCGAAGGCGTCGTCGATGAGGTCCGCGAGCGGCTCAGGGCCGGATCCTTGGCTCCAGGTGCGAAGCGCGACGTCGAAGCAGGTGAGCGCGGTGTTCACGGTGATGTCGGCGATCCGTCGCGCGGGGTCTGCGTCCACGGACTCCTCGACGTGCGGGATCAGCGCGACGGCCCACTTGATGTGCCGTTCGAGATTCTTCGCGCGCAGTTCCGAACTCGACGAGATGATCCGCATGATCTGCTTCCACGAGTCGGCGTCGGACTCCATCTCGACGCCGGCGCCGCGGAAGGTGAGTCGCAATGCGTTCCAGGGAGGGCCGTCGTGGGTCAGGTAGGCGTCGACGACCGCCTGGGCTGTCGGCATGCGGCTGCCGAACACCACGTCGTCCTTGTTGGGGAAGTAGCGGAAGAAGCTGCGTGAGGAGATGTCCGCCGCCAGGGCGATGTCGGCGACGGTGACCGCGTCGTATCCGCGTTCGTCGAACATGTCGAGAGCGAGGTCGGCCAACGCGCACGTCACCGCCTCGCGAGCCCGAGCCCTCATGCCGTTGCCGTCGCTGGTCATGTCTGGAGCCTATCAGTGACAGACACGGCAGCGAGTGCCCTACTTGTCATAGTGTGACAACGCTCGTAGTGTGGCGAGGGAACCCACATCGATGAGAGGACACCGCCATGCGCG
>JASLJL010000262.1 GCA_030152405.1 Gordonia sp. (in: high G+C Gram-positive bacteria)
TCAGCGACGTCGCTGCGGCGACGCCGATCCCCAGGGCGGACAGCAGTCGGGATGGTCGGCGCATTGGCGATTCCTCAGTCGATACGGCGATGGTCTCTTCGTCCTTCTTACCGGTCTCGTCCACCGATCGTGGGATCTATCGACGAAGTCGTGGTAACCATCGGGTCTCGTCCGTCGGGCGAGCATGACGCGTTTCGGCGTGGCTGCGGCACCTGCCCGAGCGCGTGCGAGCGGCCCGATCGCGTCACCGACGTTGCGGTAGATTCGCGCCATGACGCGCGAGAAGATCATCATCACCGGCGCCAGTTCCGGACTCGGCGAGGGCATGGCGCGGGAGTTCGCATCGCGCGGACGCACGCTCGGTCTCGCCGCTCGTCGACTCGATCGTCTCGAAGCACTCGCCGCCGAACTGACGTCTGCGCCGACGGTGGCCGTCGCTCGACTCGACGTGACCGACACCGCCGCCGTGCGCAGCGCCTTCCGGGCCCTCGCCGATGAGATGGGCGGCGTCGACCGCGTGATCGTCAACGCGGGACTCGGCAAGGGCGCCCCGATCGGCACGGGGAAGGCCGCGGCGAACATCGAGACCGTCCAGACCAACCTCGTCGGCGCGCTCGCCCAGATCGAAGCTGCCCTGGAGATCTTCCGTGAGCAGAACAGCGGTCACCTCGTGCTGGTCAGCTCAATGAGCGCCGTCCGCGGACTGCCCAAGGCGCAGGCAGCGTACTCAGCGTCGAAAGCCGGACTCGCAACGCTCGGACAGGGGTTGCAGGCGGAGCTCGCAGGCACTCCGATCGTGGTGAGCGTGCTGTTGCCGGGCTACATCTCGACCGACATCAACCGCGGCGTCAAGACGTCCATGATGACCGATTTGGACTCCGGCGTCGCCTCGATGGTGAAGGCGATCGAGGCCGAACGCGCCCGCGCCGCGGTGCCGGGGCTCCCGTGGACCCCCATCTCGTGGGCGCTGAGGCTGCTGCCCGATGTGATCACCGCGCGCATGATCTGACGGCGGTCAGACGTGTCACAGCGCGACCGCATAGGCTGATGGCATGTTGGGCCGCGTCAATGGACACCCTGAGAATGGTGATGATCTCGACATCACCGCAACCGTGTCGTGGCATGCTCTCGCCGCGCATCAGCAGCACGTGTATTCGATGCATCTGCGAGAACTGTTCGCGATGGATCCCGACCGCGGGACGTCGTTCGTCGTCGACGTGGGGGACCCCCACATCGACTACTCGAAGAACCTCGTCACCGCCGAGACGATCGAACTGCTCGCGAGCCTGGCCCGAGAGGCCGGACTCGAGGAGAAGCGCGACGAGATGTACGCAGGCGCGCACATCAACACCTCGGAGGATCGCCCGGCGCTGCACATGGCTCTGCGGCTCCCGCGTGATGCCGACCTCGTCGTCGACGGCCAGGACGTGGTCGCCGACGTCCACGAGGTGCTCGACGCGATGGGCGATTTCAGCGACCGCGTGCGGGACGGCTCCTGGGTCGGCCACACCGGGCTGCCGATCACCGACATCGTCAACATCGGGATCGGCGGCAGCGACCTCGGCCCGGCGATGGCGTACCAGGCTCTCCGCCACGACCGTCACGAGCGGCTGTCCTGTCACTTCGTGTCGAACATCGATCCGTCGAACCTGGTCTCGGTGCTCGACCACTGCGATCCGGCGACCACGCTGTTCATCGTCGCGTCCAAGACCTTCACCACGCTGGAGACGATCACGAACGCGGTGAGCGCTCGTCGCTGGCTGCTCGGGGCGTTCGACGGTGACGAGTCGGCCGTCGCCAAGCACTTCGTCGCGGTGAGCACGAACGCCGACGAAGTGGAGAGGTTCGGCATCGACACGGCCAACATGTTCGGCTTCTGGAGCTGGGTCGGCGGCCGGTACTCGTTGGACGCGGCCATCGGCCTCTCTCTGATGATCTCGATCGGGCGGCGCCGATTCGACGAGTTCCTCGACGGCTTCCACCAGGTCGACGAGCACTTCCGAACTGCTCCGCTGGAACAGAACGCACCGGCACTGCTCGGGCTCATCGGCCTCTGGTACTCGAACTTCTGGGGTGCGCAGACCAAGGCCGTCATGCCGTACGCCGACGACCTCGCGCGGTTTCCGGCCTACCTGCAGCAGTTGACCATGGAGTCGAACGGCAAGTCGGTGACGAGTACCGGTCGTCAGGTCACCTCGTCGACCGGGACCATCTACTGGGGTGAACCCGGAACCAACGGCCAGCACGCCTTCTACCAGTTGCTGCACCAGGGGACGTGGCTCATCCCGGCCGACTTCATCGGTTTCGCGATCCCCACCGACGATCGTGAGACCGTCGACGGCGGATCCATGCACGACGTCCTGATGAGCAACTTCTTCGCACAGACCGAAGTGCTCGCGTTCGGGAAGACGGCCGAGGACATCGCGGCGGAGGGGGTGCCGCCCGCGCTCGTCCCGCACAAGGTGATGCCGGGGAACCGGCCGACGACCTCGATCCTCGCACCGCAGATCACGCCCGCGGTGCTGGGACAGCTGATCGCGCTGTACGAGCACGAGACCTTCGTCAAGGCGATGATCTGGGGCGTCAACCCGTTCGACCAGTGGGGAGTGGAACTCGGCAAGGAGAAGGCCAGCGCGTTGCTCGGCGTCGTCTCGCAGGCCGATTCGCCCGCGCCGCAGGGCGACTCGTCGACCGACGCACTCGTCCGCTGGTATCGATCGCACCGGGGACGTCGGGGCTGACCTCGAGCTCGGGTGGCGTCCGCGGAGTGCGGACGCGCCCGATCAGCGGCCGAGCGGACCTCGGCCGAGACGCAGAAGCAGCATGGCGAGGGTGTGCCCCTCGGACCCGAGCGCCGAGAAGCGGTCGAGGACCTTGACCTCACGGCTGTGCACCAGGCGCGGGCCGCCGGTGGCCATCCGGTGAGCGCCGATCTTCTTCGAGACGGC
This sequence comes from Gordonia sp. (in: high G+C Gram-positive bacteria), assembly GCA_030152405.1. Taxonomy (GTDB): domain Bacteria; phylum Actinomycetota; class Actinomycetes; order Mycobacteriales; family Mycobacteriaceae; genus Gordonia. The sequence goes on from JASLJL010000262.1 coordinate 2,949, forward strand.
GCTGCGCCGCTGGATGGCTGCCAGGATGATCGCGTCCATTCGGTCGATCTCCAGACGCAGCGCATCGATGTCGTCCGGCAGATCGGCGACGTCGGTGCTCAGACCCTCGACGCCCAGGTCCTTCGCAGGCTGGTCCTTGGCAGGTTCGGTTGGCTCGCTCACGTTTGACGATCTTGCCACGCAGTCGTCTCCTCGTGTTCCGCGGTCGGCGAACGCGTGTCCGCCGACGGACCCCCGGCCCGGATGCGCGACAATGCAGGCATGCTTGACGCTCGGAAGATCACCGCCGTCGCGGCCGCGCTCGTCGTGGCGCAGACGATCGTGCGCGCATGGCTCGTCATTCGCGGCGACTTCTATTGGGACGACCTGATCTTGATCAGCCAGGCGTCCACCCACAACGTGTTGAGCTGGGACTATCTCGGACAGAGTCACGACGGTCACCTCATGCCCGCCGCGTATCTCGTGGCGGGTCTCTCGACGATCGTCGCACCGGTCCAGTGGTGGCTGCCCGCGGCGACGTTGGTGATCATGCAGCTGATCGCGTCGCTCGCCGTGTGGCGTGCGGTGCGGGCGATCGCTCCGAACGCGCGTGGAGGCGCGCTCGCCGCGTTCGCGTTCTACTTGTTCGTCCCGATGACGGTGACCTCGTACGTGTGGTGGGCCGCGGGTCTCAACACGCTGCCGTTCCAGGCCGCGCTCGCCTATGTGGTCGGCAGCGCGGTGATCCTGGTGCGCGACGACCCGACCGGACCTCGTCGCACTCGGCTGCTGGCGACGTCGGTCGCGGCGTTCGTCGTCGGGCTGCTGTTCTTCGAGAAGTCGTTGGTGATCCTCCCGGTCGCGTTCGTCGTGGCGGCCCTCGCCGCGCGGACCGGCCGCCGCACCGAGGACTACCGGTCGTCGCCGCTGACGGTGGCGTTCACCCGGGCACGCTCGCTCTGGGCGGCGATGGGCGTCGTCTTCGTCGCATGGGGAGTCCTGTTCTTCGCCACCTCGACGATCGGGGCCGGACAGCATTCGATGTCCCAGACCCTGCACCTGGTGTGGCGAAGTGTGAACAACGCGATCGTGCCGTCGTTCGCGGGCGGACCGTGGGTGTGGGAGCGGTGGACGCCGTCGCCGCCGATGGGCTTCGCGCCGCTCTGGATGATCGTCGCGGGCTGGGCGGTCCTCGCCGTGCTCGTGATCGTCACCGTTCGTGCCAAGCGGGGCGCCGCGGCGGTGTGGGTGTTCGCCGCCGGGTACGCCGTCGTCGCGCAGTTCCCGGTGATGTGGTCGCGATCGAGCGAGAACACCGCTCTGGAGCTCGCACAGACGCTGCGCTACCTGCCCGACACCGCGCTGGTCTTCGCTCTCGCCTTCGCGCTGATCGCGGCGGCGCCCGCTGCGGGCGGCTCACACGCCGCCCAGGCTGCGCCCGACCGTCGACTCTCGATCGCAGGAGCAGTCGCCTCCGCGGTGCTCCTGCTGTCGGCGTTGATCGGAACCACGTCGTTCTCACAGTCGTGGACGGACGACCCGACCGGCGACTACCTCGCCAACGCTCGTCAGGCGATGAAGGACAACGCCGGGCGCGTGATGTTCGATCAGGCTCTCCCACTCGAGGTGCTGCTGCCCGTCGCCTACCCGGACAACCAGATCAGTCACGTGTTCGGGCGTCTGCGCGAGCGGCCCGACTTCGGCTCGTACACCGACCGCCTCGTCGTCCTCGACCCGAACGGCCGGGCGACGGCAGGGGGCGTCACGAAGGCCCGGAGCATCAGGCCGAGCCGCGGCAGCTGCCGGGCGCCCGGCATCGACGGTCCGCAGCGACTGCGCTTGGACGGTCCCCTGATCGACGTCCAGTGGACGATCCAGTTGAGCTACTGCGCGAACATCGGCGGCGAGATGGAGCTGAGGCTCGACGGCGGCGATCCGGTGCGCGTGAGCGTCGAACCCGGCCTGCACATCGTCTACGTCCAGTTGAACGGGCACGGCGACGGACTGCAGATCCGGCCCGTCACCCCGGGACTGCGGCTGCACACCGGCGAGGGACGCGTGGGAACACCGGTGATGGCGGGCCTCGCCCCCTGAGGCGTCCTCTCCGCTGTCGTAGGGCGAAGGTAGCCTGACAGGGCGATGAACACCTCTCTGACACCTGTGCCCGGCCCCTCCGACGCGGACCTGTCCGACCGCGGTCGAGAACTGCTCGAGGGCCTCAACCCGCAGCAGCGGGCCGCCGTGGTGCACCAGGGCGGGCCGCTGCTGATCGTCGCAGGCGCGGGGTCGGGAAAGACGGCGGTCTTGACCCGCCGCATCGCCTACCTGCTCGCGGAGCGCGATGTGACGCCCGGCCAGATCCTGGCGATCACCTTCACCAACAAGGCCGCCGCCGAGATGCGCGAACGTGTCATCGACCTGGTCGGGCCGCGTGCGGCCTACATGTGGGTGTCGACGTTCCACTCGACGTGTGTGCGGATCCTGCGTGCGCAGTCGGGGCTGCTCGGCAACCGGAACTCCAACTTCTCGATCTACGACGCCGACGACTCTCGTCGTCTCCTCGGCATGGTGATCCGTGATCTCAACCTGGATCCGAAGAAGTTCAGTCCGCGGGGCGTCGGGACGCTGATCTCGAACCACAAGAACGAACTCGTCGACCCGGAGGAGGCCGCAGCGCTCGCCGCGGGCGACGACGGTGACCCCACCGCGCAGACGGTCGCGCAGATCTACGCCGAGTATCAGGCGCGCCTCGCGACGGCGAACGCCTTCGACTTCGACGATCTGATCGGCGAGACCGTCTCCCTCCTGCAGCGGCATCCGCAGGTCGCCGAGTATTACCGCCGCCGCTTCCGGCACGTCCTGATCGACGAGTACCAGGACACCAACCACGCGCAGTACGTTCTGGTCCGGGAGCTCGTCGGAGAGGCCGGCGGAACCGAATCGGCTGTCGAGCCGTCGGAGCTGTGCGTGGTCGGCGACGCGGACCAGTCGATCTACGCGTTCCGCGGCGCGACGATCCGGAACATCGAGGAGTTCGAACGGGACTACCCGAACGCCGAGACCATCCTCCTCGAGCAGAACTACCGCTCCACGCAGACCATTCTGTCGGCCGCGAATGCGGTGATCTCACGGAACACCGGTCGGCGGGACAAACGGCTCTGGACCGACTCCGGCGACGGTGAGCTGATCGTCGGCTACGTCGCCGACTCCGACCGGGACGAGGCGGCGTTCATCGCCAAGGAGATCGAACAGCTCGTCGACTACTCGATCGGCGGCTCGGCGAGTCACACGTACTCCGACATCGCCGTCTTCTATCGGACCAACACCGGGTCGCGTGCGCTGGAGGAGGTGTTCGTCCGACACGGAATGCCGTACAAGGTGGTCGGCGGAACCAAGTTCTACGAGCGCAAAGAGGTCCGCGACATCGTCGCGTACCTGCGCGTGGTGGCGAATCCCGACGATCAGGTGAGCCTGCGACGCATCCTCAACACGCCCAGGCGCGGTATCGGCGACCGCGCCGAAGCGTGCGTGGCCGTCCATTCGGAGAACCTCGGGGTCAGCTTCTACCAGGCTCTCATCGACGCGACCGAAGGCCGCGTCGCACTGCTCAACACTCGCGCGGTCAAGCAGATCACCGGTTTCGTCGAGCTGATCGAAGGTCTGCGCACCGACTTCCTAATGGCGTTCGGCTCCGTCGGGGGCGACGTCGACGAGGCGATCGCCGACGCGAGCACCGAGGGCGCCGACATCGGCGATCTCGTCGACGCGATCGTCGAACGCAGCGGGTACCGCGCCGAGCTGGAGGCGTCGAACGACCCGCAGGACGGCGCACGACTCGACAACATCAACGAGCTCGTCGCCGTCGCGCGCGACTTCAGTCTCGAAGCCGCTCAGCGCGCCGAGGGCGATGACGACGCCGACGTCGACCCCGAGGCGCCGAGCCCAGCCGAAGACGGCGAACCGGAGCCGGGTTCGCTCGCCGCGTTCCTGGAGAAGGTCGCGCTGGTGGCCGACGCCGACCAGGTGCCCGACGAGGGCGAGGGCGTGGTCACGATGATGACCCTGCACACCGCGAAGGGCCTCGAGTTCCCCGTCGTGTTCGTCACCGGCTGGGAGGACGGACACTTCCCGCACATGCGCGCGCTCGGCGATCCGAACGAACTCAGCGAGGAACGACGCCTCGCGTACGTCGGCATCACCCGTGCACGGCAACGGCTCTATCTGACTCGCGCGATGTCGCGGGCCTCATGGGGACAGCCGGTGTCGAATCCGGAG
>JASLJL010000305.1 GCA_030152405.1 Gordonia sp. (in: high G+C Gram-positive bacteria)
AGCGGGTGAGCCCCGGATATCGCCTGGATCTCGGCGACGACGCGTTCGACGTCGTGGACCTCGAACGATTCGCTCACGCCGCTCAGGACGCACGCCGCGACCACAGGTGGGACGACGCGCTGGGCTTGTCGTCGAAGGCCCTCGAGCTGTGGCGCGGCGGCCTGCTCGCCGAGTTCGGGGATCTCGAGTGGGTCGCCGTCCCGGCGGCGGCGCTCACCGAGACGTGGCTCGGAGTCGCCGAGATCCATGTGACGGCGCTGCTCGCGAAAGGCGAGATCACCGCGGCATTGGGTGAGATAGCGACCCTCCGCTCGGCGGACGGTCTTCGGGAGCGGGGCGTCTGGCTGCACATGATCGCCCTCTACCGTGCCGGTCGGGCCGCCGAGTCCCTTGCCGTGTTCGCCGCTCACACGCGGGCGATAGGGGACGAGCTCGGGCTCGACCCGGGGATCGAGTTGAGCGAGCTGCAAGGCGCGATTCTGCGTCACGACCCGGAGATCGCGGCCTGGCCGCGGCCGCCGCACTGGCCCGGCGCCGAGGAGACCAGGGAGCCTGCCGTCGACGAGACGGCGTCGACCGCGACGTCAGACGAGACTCGTCGTGCGGCACCGGCGCCACTGGTCGGACGGGCCGTGCTCATTCAGCGGATCGTCGGACTCTACGCCGCCGACCGAATCGGAACCCGGTGGCTGGCGCTCGTCGGGCCCGCGGGCATCGGCAAGACTCGCCTCGCACAAGAGGCCGCGCGTCTCGCCGAGGAGCACGGGGAGACCGCACTCTGGGTCCGGTGCCCGGACGCGGAGGGCATCCCGGCATGGTGGCCGCTGCGCCAGCTGTGCCGTTCCCTCGGCGCCGACCCGGACGACGTCCTCTCCATCCCGGCCGGGGTGGACGCCGACACCGCCCGGTTCGCCGTCTACGAACGGGTGCAGGCGTTACTGGAGGCGGCGGCGCCGCTCACCGTCGTCGTCGACGACGTGCAGTGGGCCGACGCCATGACGGCGGGCCTGCTCGGCTATCTGGCGTCGGTCATGACGCAGACCCGGCTCACCGTGCTACTCACGGTTCGTGAGGAAGAGGCCTGCGCCGCGACCCTGCGCCTTCGCGAAGCACTGGTGCGCGCAGGTGGCGATGTCCTCGGGGTGTCGGGCCTGACCGAGAACGAGGTCGCCGATCTGGTGCGGGCCGTCGCCGACGACCTCACGCCGACCGACGCCGCCGAGATCGCGGTGCGCACGGGCGGAAATCCGCTGTTCGTCACCGAGTACGCTCGCCTCCCCGCGAGCGAACGCGCCGAGATGATGCCCGAAGCCGTTCGGTCGGTCCTCGGCAGACGGCTCGACACGCTCGACCCGCCGGTTCGAGAGGTGATCGGGTACGCGTCGCTGCTCGGCGAGGACATCGACGTCCCGTTCCTGGCCAGAGTCATGGACCGGTCGACCGCCGATGTGGCGGACTGCCTCGACGAAGCGGCCGACGAACGGATCGTCGTCTGGGCGTCGTCGGGTGGGCAGCCGGAGTTCGCGCACGGCCTGCTGAGAGAACAGGCCGCTGCGTCGCTGGCGCCGTTGCGCCGCTGTCGCATGCATCAGCGGATCGCCGATGTGCTCGGTGACGTCGACGGAGTCGGAGCCGCCGAGGCCAGGGCCGGGCATCTGCTGGAGGCGTTGCCGGTGGCCGACGTCGACGCCGTGGTGCGAGCGTGTCGCGCGGCGGCCGAACAGGCGTCGGCGCGATGGGATTCCGAGAGCGCCGCCCATTGGTACGAACGCGCCCTCACCACGTACGAGTCGACCGTGGGCGGCGACGCCGATGTCGGGGTGCGCGACGGGCTCCTGGTGGCGATGCTGCGGGCGAACGCGCGCGCCGGGCGCGCCCAGCACGTGCTCGACACCGTGTGCAGCCGGTTGTCCCACGCTGTCGCCGACGGGTCCGGCGACACCGCGGGCCGCGTCGCTCGAACACTGCTGCGGGCCGGCGGCGGATGGCCGTGGATGTCGCCCGCCGAGGAACCCGGCGAGCTGCACGCCGTTCTCGAACAGGCCGCCGTGACGTTCGAGGGTCGACCCGACGCACTCGTCGGCATTCTCGGAGCGCTCGCGATCGGCCACTGTTACCACCGCGACGCAGAGGTTCCCGCTGGGCTGCTGCGACGAGCCGACGAGGCGGCCGCCGCAGTCGGGGATCCCGATGCGTTCGCCGACGCGGCGCTGGCCCGGCTCATCACCTACTCGGGCGTCGCGTCGCACGCGACCGAGCAGGTGGCGCTCGCGCGCCGCATCGCCGAACTGCCGCACACCGACGCCGACGTCGACGCGGTGATCACCGATTCGGTCATCACGATGGCGGCGTTCACCCTCGGGGACCTCGAATCGACGGTGTCGCACATGAGCCGGGCGATCGTGGGCAGTGAGCGCATGCGGCTGCCGGTGCTTCGCGCTCAGCTGAGGTGGATGGAGATGGCGCTGGCGGTGTGGCACGCCGACTTCGACCTGGCGCGCGAGCACTTTCGCGTCGCGATGACGGTGCACAGGCAGACGGAGCTGTACGTCGCCGGGTCGGGCATGTTGGCGTTGATGGCGCTCGCCGGGCAGCAGGGCGTGGGCGAACTCGTGGACGAAGTCCTCGGCACCGACGAGAGCGGCCGGATGGACTGGGCGGCGGCCACGGTTGCGGCGTCGCCCGACAATCAGGTGGCCCGTCTCATGGCGGCGGGTGTCGCGACAGTGGCGTGGGCACAGGGCGACGAGGACACGGTCCGCGAGATGATCGAGATCTGGTCGAACGACGACCATCCGATGTTCTGGACGTCGCTCGCGCAGGCGACGGTGCTCGCCGACCTGGTCGCCGAACTCGGCCTCGTCGACCATGCGGCGGGCTTCCTCGAGTACCTCGCACCGTTCGCCGGGTGCATCGCCACGGTGGGCCAGGTCGGCTGCGTCGGCCCGGTGGACCTGGCGTTGGCACGTCTGCACTACCTGATCGACGACGCGGTGGCGGGCGATGCGGCGCTCGACCGTGCTCGCGACGTGTGCACGTCTGCCCCCAGCCCGTCCGGGCTGCTCAGATGCCGCCTGGTCGAGGCGTCGAGGATGCCGGAGGGACCCGCGCGCGACGCCGCACTCGCCGCCGTCGTCGAGGATGCTCGCGACCTCGGACTGCCGCGCGTCGAGGCGAGCGCCCGCGCGATGCGCGGGTGACCCGACCGGTCCAAGCACTCTCCAAGAGTCCGGCAAGCGGTGGCCGACACGCTGTCCTCACCGCACCGGCGACGTGCCGCTGCCGACCTCGAGGAGCCCACCCGTGACCACCGAATCGCCGACCACCGAATCAGCCCGTCGCGTCGACCGCGCCGACATCGCAGCTCTGCGGTCGTCGGTCAGCGGCGAGGTCCACCGCCCGACCGATGCCGGCTACGAGACCATCGCCTTCAACGTCGCCGTGTCCAGGCGCCCGTGGGCGGTGATCGACGTTCTCGACGCCGCCGACGTCGCCGCCGTGATGGCGTTCGCGTCCGCGAACGGGATGACGGTCGCCGTGCACACCACCGGACACGGCGCCACCGAGATCGACGGCGACACCCTGCTCGTCCGCACCCGACTCCTCAACGGGCTGCACGTCGACGCGGTCTCCCGGACGGCGCGCGTCGGCGCCGGCCTGCGCTGGCAGGCGGTGATCGATGCGGCTGCGCCTCTCGGTCTGGCGCCGGTCTGCGGTTCGGCTCCCGGTGTCGGCGTCGTCGGACTCCTCACCGGCGCGGGGATCGGACCGATGGTCCGGGCTCTCGGAAGTTCGGCGGATCACGTGCGCGAGTTCACCGTCGTGACCGGCGACGGCCGTGTCCACCGAGCGGCCCCGGACGAAAATCCCGAGCTGTTCTGGGGGCTTCGCGGTGGCAAGGGAACCCTCGGGGTGGTGGTCGAGACGGTGATCGATCTGCTCCCGCTGCGGGGCTTCTACGGCGGCGCCCTGTACTTCGGCGGCGACGACGCCGCTGCCGTGTTGCATGCGTGGCGCGTATGGACGCAGACTCTGCCCGGCGACGTCGACACGTCTGTCGCGCTCCTGCGGCTGCCCGAGATGCCCGGCGTCCCGCCGATGCTCGCAGGTCGACTGACCGTCGCCGTGCGGTTCGCAAGCCTCGCCGATCCCGACACCGCAGCGGGCGTCCTCGCACCGATGCGGGCGATCGCGCAGCCGATCCTGGACGCCGTCGCACCGATGCCCTACGCGGCGATCGGTGCGATCCACGCTGACCCGACCGATCCGGTGCCGGTGTGCGAGGACTCGGTTCTGCTGCGTGAGGTGACCGCCGACACCGTCGTCGCACTGCTCGACGAGGCCGGGCCGACGGCGCCGAGTCCACTGCTGATGATTGAGATCCGCCTGCTCGGCGGTGCGTTGGCCCGCGCCGACGCCGCGCACAGCGCACTCAGTCACCGCGACGCCGGAGCCAACGTACAGGTGGTCGGAGTGCTCGCACCGCCGATCGCCGACGCTGTTCCGAAGGCAGTGTCGTCCCTGATCTCCGCGCTGGCGCCGTTCAGCGACGGTGCACGGCTGCCGAACTTCACCGCGTCCTCCGATCCGGAGGTGATCGCTCGGTGCTACGACGACGACACCCGCGCCTGGCTGGCGGCCCTGGCATGCCGGCACGACCCGTCGGGCGTGCTGGCGGTCGGACAGGTGGTCCGCTGACCGAGGACTGCGAGATGATGATTTCTTGCCGTCTGCTCGACGCGGCTATCGTGGTGGGGTCATGCCCACGCCCCAGGTTCCTGCTTACCTCGACAACGCAGCGTCCACCGCCCTCGTGCCGGCGGCCCGTGCGGCGATGGAGTCCGCGTGGACCCGGCCGGGCAACTCGTCCTCCCTGCACGGCTCCGGGCGACGCTCGCGCCGGATCCTCGAAGAGGCACGCGAATCGATCGCCCATGATCTGGGCGCCCGGCCCTCCGAGGTGATCTTCACCAGCGGCGGCACCGAATCGGACAACCTCGCGCTGAAGGGCGTGTACGCCGCTCGACGTCGTGCCGACGACCGCAGGCGCATTGTGGTGGTGTCCGCAGTGGAGCACCACGCGATCCTCGATCCCGCGCAGTGGCTCGCCGACGAGGCGGGCGCCGAACTCGTGGTCCTGCCGGTCGACGAGAACGGTGTGGTCGTCGTCGAAGCGCTGCGCGAGCTTCTCGAAACAGACGCCGCGTCGGTGGCGGTGATCTCCGTCATGTGGGCCAACAACGAGGTCGGCACGGTGCAGCCGATAGCCGACATCGCGGCACTCGGCGCCGCGCACGGGGTACCCGTGCACTCGGATGCGATCGCCGTGGCCGGACATCTGCCGATCGACTTCGCGGAGAGCGGGCTGTCGGCGTTGAGTATCGCCGGCCACAAGTTCGGCGGGCCGCAGGGCATCGGCGCGCTGCTTCTGCGACGCGACGTCCCGTGCACGCCGCTGCTGCACGGCGGAGGCCACGAACGTGACGTGCGGTCCGGGACTCAGGACGTGCCCGCGGCGGCGGGCATGGCCGCGGCGCTGCGTTACTCGATCGAGAACCGCGAAGCCCACACCGCGCACGTCGTGGCACTGCGAGACCGGCTGCGTGACGTGCTGACCGACGTCGGGGGAGTCCGGGTGAACGGAGCCGTCGGGAATCCCGACGCCGCACCGGCATTGCCCGGCATCGTCCACGTCTCATTCGACGACTGCGAGGGCGACTCGCTGCTGATGCTCCTCGACGCGAAGGGCGTCGAATGCTCCACCGGATCGGCGTGCACGGCCGGCGTGGCGGCGGCGAGCCACGTGCTTCTCGCAATGGGGCTCGACATGGCCACCGCACGCGGGTCGCTGCGCTTCTCGCTTGCCCACGACAACAACGACGACGATGTGAACGCCGTCGCCGAGGTGATCGGCGAGGCGGTCGATCGGGCACGAGCGGCGGGTCTGCTCAGCGTCCGATCGCGAACGGGAGGGAGACGCTGATGCGCGTACTCGCAGCGATGAGCGGTGGAGTCGACTCGGCGGTCGCCGCAGCGCGGGCCGTCGAGGCCGGACATGACGTGGTGGGCGTCCACTTGGCGCTGTCGACCGCGCCCGGCGCCCTGCGCACCGGTTCACGCGGCTGCTGCTCGCGCGAGGACGCCGACGACGCGCGCCGCGCCGCCGACGTGCTCGGCATCCCGTTCTACGTCTGGGACTTCGCCGACCGCTTCAAAGAAGACGTGATCGACGAGTTCGTCGCGTCGTACGCGGCAGGCGAGACGCCCAACCCCTGCCTGTCGTGCAACGAGAAGATCAAGTTCTCCGCGCTCGCCGAACGCGCGGAGGCGCTCGGGTTCGACGCACTCGCGACCGGGCACTACGCCCGACTGGAGAACGGTGAGCTCCGACGCGCCGTCGACGCGGACAAAGATCAGTCCTACGTCCTCGCGGTGCTCGATCACGCGCAGCTCACGCGGGCGATGTTCCCGATCGGCGACACTCCGAAGCCGCAGATCCGCGACGAGGCGGAACGGCGCGGGCTCTCGGTCGCGAACAAGCCGGACTCGCACGACATCTGCTTCATCCCGACCGGCGACACGCGCGCCTTCCTCGGCGCTCGGATCGGCGTCCGTCCCGGAGCCGTGATCGAGAAGTCGACCGGCGCGAAGCTGGCAGAGCACGACGGCGTCCACGGATTCACGATCGGCCAGCGCAAAGGCCTGGGCATCGCCGGGCCCGGCCCGGACGGCTCGCCGCGGTACGTCACCGGGATCGACCCGGAGTCGGGCACGGTGACCGTCGGATCGGCCGCCGATCTCGACGTCTCGTCGATCACCGGTGTCCGAGCGATCTGGACCAGTGGGGTCACCCCCGACGGCCCCGTCGAGTGCACCGTTCAGGTACGGGCGCACGGTGGACTGTCGCCCGCGGTCGCGACGCCGATCGAGATCGACGGCGAGCCCGCCGTCCGGATCGACCTGCGATCGCCGCTGCGCGGTGTCGCCAGGGGACAGGCCGCAGTGCTGTACGCCTCCGACGACGTGAACGGGGATCTGGTGCTCGGGTGCAGCCGGATCGCCGACACCGTCGAGGCCGCCCGGTGACGGCTGCCCGACTGCGCGTTCCAACAGGTCTCGGCACCGGACTCGGATCGATGCCGGGGGCCGACCCGGCCGAAGCCGTCGCCGTGATGTCGGGCGAGACCGACTTCGCGTTCGTCCCCGAGCTGCCGTCGCGCGGCGTGGGCGCCGACTCGGTCGGCCGTGCGGGCGCGATCCTCATCGACATGCCGTTCGAGGTGGTGCACGACGTCTACCGCCTCACCTCGCGTCCGGGATCGGTGACCCGCCGCGCCCGCGACCTGCTGGCCCGCGACCTCGACGCACTCGAGGAGCACTGGGACAGAAATGGACTCATCGACACCGGCAAGCTCCTCAAGGTGCAGGTCTGCGGGCCCTTCACGTACTCGGCCCAGGTGGAACTGCGCAACGGCCACAAGGTCGTCAAAGATCGTGGGGCCCGGCTGGACGTCGTCGCGTCGATGACCGACGGGCTCCTCGACCATGTCCGGGAACTGCGGCGTCGTCTCGGCGCCGAGATCGTCGTCCAACTGAACGAGGAGCAGATCGACGCCGTGCTCAACGGCAGCGTCACTCCGTTGACCAGGATGGACGCGATTCCTCCGGTGCCGGCTTCACTCATCGCGCAGCGTCTCGAGGAGATGGCCGCCGCCATCGACGTCCCGATGATCCTGCACGGCGGCCCGACGCCGCAGTCGGACCTGTGTCCGCTCCTGTCGTCGTACGCCGTCACCGTCGACCTGTCGCGGCCGTTGCCCGGCGAACACAAGGACAAGATGGCCGAGTACCTGGACCACGGCGGCGTCATGCTCGCGAACCTGGTCCCGTCGTCTCCGCCGCGCGTCCCGGTGAACCCGGAGCAGCTGGCGCAGGGACTGGCCCGCCTCACCGACGAACTGGGCCTGAGCCGGTCGGTGCTTCGTGACAACGTCGTCGTCACACCCGACGGAGGGCTGGCGGACGCGTCTCCCTCGTGGGCTGCGGAAGCGCTGCGTCTCGCGTCGGCGGCGGCAGAGCTCCTCGCATCGGACCCCGCCGCCCTCTGAGATCGGAACAGGTACTACGGGTCGGAGTGCGCCGCGCGCCCGAGTGGTACCGCTCCGGCGGTCGGGCCTCTTCCACGGCCGCCGACGCCCTCAGAGGTACCACTCGCGCGTGTCGGGCTAGTCGTCCAACGCCGCGATCGCACGCTTGGGTGCGATCTGTCGGAACGCGGCGTCGAGGAGTTCGGACACCTCGTCCCAGTCGCAGTCGAGGGACAGGTCGACGCCCAGCCACCCGTAGGCCCCGACATAGGCGGGGACGAAGAACCGGCCGTCCTGAATGAGCGCCTCGCGTTCCGCCGGATCGGGGATGAACAGGAGCGCGTTGTCGCGACGGGTCTTCGTCTCGCCTTTGCGCGATCCGCCGTACATCGCGAACATCTTCCCGCAGCGGAACGTGGGACGCCCGTGGGCCACCTTCTCGGTCGCCTCGGGCAGGGCGAGTGCGCGCTCGCGCAGCAGCGCGAGGATCGGATCGGCGTCGTCGAACATGATCGGATGCGGCATGCGGCCAGCGTAATCGTCTGCGGGGGAGTGTCACAGGGCTGCGTTAATCTGAACTCGTGACAGACGCCCAGAGCTCCGATCAGCAGTCCGACGCCGCAGCCCGCGAATGGGCCGAGCTGGCCGACGAGGTGCGCGGC
>JASLJL010000339.1 GCA_030152405.1 Gordonia sp. (in: high G+C Gram-positive bacteria)
TGCTTGATCGCGGCGAGGTAGAGGGTCGCGGCGATCAAGCAGGCGGGTGCGGCCGCGGTGTCGCTGCTCTTCGGCGTCATCCCGTCGATCGCCGCGCTGCTGACGTGGGCCTTGATCGGCGAACGTCCGGACGTCGGCGTGGTGATCGGTCTGATCGTCGGAGCGATCGCGTGTTTCGTCGGCAACGACTCCCGCACTACGACGAGGCGGAGGGGCCGTCCGACTCCCGAATCGCCAGTGCCGACGGAAACCAGATCCGGCGTCCTGCATCGAGGGTGACCGCCGGGACCAGCAACGACCGGACGATCAGCGTGTCCACCAGGACCCCGAACGCGACGAGGAACGCGATCTGTGCGAGGAACAGCAGGGGAATCACCGCGAGGGCGGCGAACGTCGCGGCCAGCACGATGCCTGCGGCGCTGATCACGCCTCCGGTGGAGGTCAGCGCCGTGAGCATGCCTGCTCGGGTTCCGATGCGCTGAGCCTCCTCTCGGGCGCGGGTCATGAGGAAGATGTTGTAGTCCACTCCGAGCGCTACCAGGAACACGAACGCGAAGAGCGGGACCACGGGGTCGGCGCCGGGGAATCCGAACGGACCGTTGAACAGCAATGCGGCGACGCCGAGGGTCGCGGCGAACGAGATGACGGTGGTCGCCAGCAGCAGGAGCGGCGCCGCGAGCGACCGCAGCAGCACGATGAGGACGGCCAGCACCACGAGCAGGACCAGCGGGATCACGACGTTGCGGTCGCGCTGCGCGGTCAGTCGGGTGTCGAGGTCGACTGCCGTGGGCCCGCCGACCTTCGCGTCGTCGACGTCGGAGACGGCATCCCGTATCCGGGTCACGGTGTCCTGGGCCGCGAGCGAGTCCGGATCGTCGGCGAGAGTCACCTGAAGCGCTCCGGTCCCGTCGTGCACCACCGGGCCGTCGGCTCCGGTCAGGACTTCGGCCGAGGCGACTCCGTCGACGCGGCGGACGTCGTCGGCCGCCTGTGCCAGTGACCCGGCCGGTGCGAGCACCCACGTCGGCGAGCCCGAGCCCGCGTCGAAGTGGCGGTCGTGCGCCTGTGCCCCGATCACCGACTCCGTGTCCCCGAGGAAGAAGTCCTTCGTCGAGATCCCGTCGGCGCGGAACATCGGTGCGAAGGCGGCGCAGGCGAGCAGGACGACGAGGGTGATCGCCCAGGTGCGACGGGGAGCGGCGCCGACGACGTCCGCGATCCGAGCCCAGAACCGATGTGCGGTCTGGCCGTCGCCGACAGCCGGTCGACGCGGCCAGAACGCCGATCTGCCGAGTACGGCGAGCACGGCGGGAAGGAACGTCACCGACACGAGGAACGATGCGCCGACGCCGATGGCCGCGATCGGGCCGAGACTGCGATTCGAGTTCAGGTCGGAGAACAGCAGACACAGGACCCCGAGGATCACCGTGCCGGCCGACGCGGCTATCGGCGGCAGCGTCGCGCGCCACGCGATGCGCAACGCTGCTCGCGGATCGTCGTGCTCGGTGAGGTGCTCGCGGTAGCGGGCCACCAACAGCAGCGCGTAGTCGGTCGCGGCGCCGAACACGAGGATGAACAGGATGCCCTGGCTCTGGCCGTTGAGTTCGAGGACGCCGCTGTCGGCCAGGAGGTACACCGCGCCCGACGCCAACGACAGCCCGAACACGGCCGACACCAGCACCACTATCGGGAGGATCGGCGAGCGGTACACCAGGACCAGGATCACCAGCACGAGCACGCCCGCGACGAGCAGCAGGATGCCGTCGATGCCGCTGAACGCGTTCGACAGGTCGGCGACCTGGACAGCGGGCCCGGTGAGGTGCACGGTGACACCCGGCGGCGGGTCGGCGAGGGCGTCTTTGAGCGACTGCACGGCGTCGCCCGGTTCGCCCGCCGTCGCGACGGGGACGAACAACTGCGCGGCCTCTCCGTCCGCGGACGGGAGAGCCGGCGAGAACCGGTCGGCGAAGCCGTCCGTGCCCTGCAGTCCCGCGACGGAGTCGGTCAGGAACGCCGAATCGGCCGCCGACCATCCGTCGGGGTTCTCCGCGACGACGATCGCCGGGAAGTAGGCGGTGTCGGTGAAGTCCGGAAGTCGGTCCTCCACCTGTGTCGACTCCGCAGACGCGGGCAGGAATGCACTGGAGTCGTCGGTCGCGACCTGACTCAGTTTGCCCGCCATCGGGCCCGCGACGCCCGCGATCGCCAGCCAGACGAGGACGACGAGTGCGGGAAGGACGACGCGTGCCGCGCGGCGCGAGTTCATGGTCCGGGACACTCCACCGCGCGGCCCGCGGTCACCAGATCCGGACGCGGTCGGCCGGGTCGAGGTAAAGCTTGTCGCCGGGATTCACGTTGAACGCCTCGTAGAACGCGTCGACGTTGCGCACCACACCGTTGCAGCGGAACTCCGGCGGCGAGTGCGGATCGATCGACAGACGACGGATCGCTTCGGCGTCCCGCGTCTTCGTCCGCCAGATCTGGGCCCAGCTGAAGAACACGCGCTGTGCTCCGGTGAGACCGTCGATGACGGGACTCTCGCTCTCGTCCTCCGTCGCGATGTCGTAGGCGACGAGGGCGATCGACAGGCCGCCGAGATCGCCGATGTTCTCGCCGAGCGTGAATTCGCCGTTGACCTTGTATTTGGGGTCGAGTCCGTCGGGGGTGAACTCGCTGTACTGGCTCGCCAGTGCGGCCGTCCGCTTGCCGAACTCGGCGCGGTCGTCGTCGGTCCACCAGTCGACGAGGTTGCCGTCGCCGTCGTACTTGGCACCCTGGTCGTCGAACCCATGACCGATCTCGTGTCCGATCACCGCGCCGATCCCGCCGTAGTTGGCCGCATCGTCGGCGTCGGGATCGAAGAACGGCGGCTGCAGGATCGCCGCGGGGAAGACGATCTCGTTCATGCCGGGGTTGTAGTACGCGTTCACGGTCTGCGGGGTCATGAACCATTCGTCGCGGTCCACGGGTCGGCCGATCTTGGCGAGTTCCCGGGTGGTCTCGAAGGATGCGGCCCGGCGCGAGTTGCCGACGAGATCGGCACGGTCGGCGGTGAGCGTCGAGTAGTCGACCCAGCTGGCCGGGTAGCCGATCTTCGGCGTGAACCGATCGAGCTTGGCCAGCGCCTTCTCGCGGGTGGCGGGCGTCATCCACTCGAGGTCGGTGATGTTGCGGCGGTACGCCTCGACGAGATTGGCGATCAGCTCGTCCATCCGGGCCTTCGCCGCGGGCGGAAAGTGCTTCTCGACGTACAGCTCGCCGACCGCGAAACCGGCGGCCGACTCGACGAACGCCACGCCGCGCTTCCAGCGGTCGCGGATCTCCTCCGCGCCGGTCAGCGTGGTGCCGTAGAAACGGAAGTTCTCGTCGACGAACGCGCTCGACAGGTACGGCGCCGCCGTGTGCAGCAATTGCCAGGTGAGCCACGACTTCCAGTCGTCCAGCGGACGCGACTCGATCAACGACGCCGCTCCCTCGATGAAGGAGGGTTGACCGACGATGACCTCGGCGAAGGTGACATCGTCGGGCGCCTGCACGCCGTCGACCTAAGCCGCGAGGTCGAACCCGCTTGCCGCGTCGGTGAATTCGGCAAAGGTGCGCAGGTTGTACGACGCTTCGGCGTCGCGTCGACGGACCACGTCCCAGTGGTGGGATGCGATCTGCGTCTCCAGATCGACGACTGCCGAGGCGGCCTGCTCGGCGTCAGTGACACCGGCGAGCGCGAGCATCGCCGACACGTGCTCGCGGTAGGCGGCGAGGGTGTCCGCGTGGTTCTCCTCGCGGTAGTACGACTCGTCGGGCAGTCCGAGACCGCTCTGCGTCACGTGGACGAGGTAACGGTCGGACTGGCGGGCGTCGGTGTCGACGTAGAGGCCGAACAGCCCGCGAACTCCCACACGCTGCAAGGCGCCGAGGGCGCGCGCGAGGTCGGAGGCGGAGCCGATCGCGCGGATCGTCTCCAGGTCGTCCGAGATCGCACTGATGCCGAGCTCCTCGATGCGGTCGACGTCCATGAACGACGCGTAGAGGTCGCCGATCAGCGTCGACGTGGGTCCGGTCGACGAGTCGACGCACTCCTCGACGATGGCGCGCACGTCGGCCTCTGCGTTGTCGCGCAGGACGTGGAATGCGCCGTCGATGCTGCGGTCGCCGGGGATCTCGTGGCTGTCGAGCCACCGGCCGTTCACGTGCGCGAACAGGTCGTCGGCGATACGGACGTTCTCATCGACCCATTCGAGGTCGAGGCCGGAGGTCAGGTCACTGTCGCTGCGTTCGATGGTCACGCTCTCCATAGTGCATGACGGGCGGCGACTATTCCCCGAGGCGCTTGGACATCGTCCAGATGAGGATCTCGCTGTCGCGGAAAGCGGTGACCGTGGTGCCTGCGAAGTCCGTAGCTCGCAGGGCGTCGGACGCGTCGAGGGCTTCGCCTTCGACGGTCACCGAGCCCTCGGCGACGAAAAGATGCGTGAAGCGGCCTGCGGGGATCGCGATGCTCTGGCCCGCGCTGAGGCGCGCGGCGTACAGAGTGGCTCCGGCATTGTGGATGCGGATCGCGGAATCGTGCGCCGGGTCGCCGGACGCCACGGGAACGAGGGTTCCCGGCGTCAGCTCGGCGCTGATGTCGAGTTGGTCGTAGCTCGGGTCGAGACCGTGCTCGTCGGGAGCCACCCACATCTGCACGAGGTGCACGGGCTGATCGCCTGCTTCGAAGTGGTCGTTGCGCTCGGAGTGCAGGATGCCGGTGCCCGCGCTCATCCGCTGGGCGAGTCCCGGGTGGATCACGCCGGTGTGCCCCTCGGAGTCATGGTGGACCACCGATCCCGACAGCACCCACGTGATGATCTCGGTCTCGGCGTGCGGGTGAGTGTCGAAGCCCTGACCTGGTGCGATCACGTCCTCGTTGTGCACCAGCAGCACGCCGTGGTGGGTGTTGGCCGGATCGTAGTGATCACCGAACGAGAAGCTGTGCGACGACGTCAACCACTCGGTCGTCGTCTCCGCTCGGTCGGATGCTCGGATGATCGTCGGGGCCATGGCCCCATTATTGCGCGGGCCCGCGTGGTCACACGGTCAGCAGGACCTTCCCGACCGCCTCACCGGAGTTGAGGCGGGCGTGCGCGGCCCCGGCGTCGGCGAGGTCGAAGACGGAGTCGATCACCGGTCTCACCGAGCCCTCGGCGATGAGCGGCCATGTCCGGGCGATGGTCTCGGCGACGATCGTCGCCTTCGACCCGGGGCCGACGACTGGGCGCGGCCGCAGCGTGGTTCCCACGATCGACGCACGTTTGCTCATCAGCGCGGCGATGTCGAGCTCTGCTCGTGCGCCGCCCTGCATGCCGATGATCACGAGGCGGCCGCCGGTCGCGAGGGCCTTCACATTTCGATCCAGATACTTCGCCCCGACGATGTCGAGGATCACGTCGGCGCCGCCTTCCGCGGCGATCACCCGCTCGAAGTCGTGCGTCGTGTAGTCGATGAGGATGTCGGCGCCGAGGTCGCGGCATCGGTCGAGCTTGTCTTGATTGCGGGCGGTCACCGCGACGCGCGCGCCGAGCGCGTGCGCCAACTGGATCGCATGGGTGCCGATTCCGCTGCTTCCGCCGTGCACGAGAAGCAGTTCACCAGGACCGAGATGCGCGGTGAGGACGACGTTGGACATCACGGTGCACGCGACCTCGGGCAGCGCCGCGGCGGAGACGAGGTCGACGCCGCGCGGAACCGGCATCAGCTGGGGCGCCGGCACCGAGACTTTGTCGGCATAGCCGCCGGCGGCGAGGAGAGCGCACACCTCGTCGCCGATCGACCAGCCGGACACCTCGTCGCCGATGGCCGAGATCGTCCCCGACACTTCGAGGCCCAGTACGTCCGACGCCCCGGGCGGTGGCGGGTACTTGCCTGCGGCCTGGAGGATGTCGGCGCGGTTCACGCCGGCCGCGGCGACGGTGATGACCACTTCGCCGGGTGCGGGCTCAGGTTCGGGCACGTCAGTGACGTCGAGGGGCTCGGATCCGGCAATCGCGCGCATGCCCCCAGTGTTCCACCGATCGTCGCACCGGGCACGTGCTGCGCCGGCGGCGACGTGCGATAGTCCGGGTCCTCCTCTATGGGATCGGGCAGCGCAAGAGCCGGTCCTTCATCGGTGGTGGGGTCGGTAGGCGCAAGTGTGCAAGAGCAGGTCCTTCGCCGGAGCCGGTCCTTCATCGGTAGTGGAGTCGGGCAGTCGCTTCGCCGGAGCAGGTCTTCATCGGTGGTCGAGTCGGGCAGGCGCTTTGCCGGAGCAGGTCCTTCATCGGTGGTCGAGTCGGGCAGGCGCTTCGCCGGAGCAGGTCCTTCATCGGTGGTTGAGCCGACGACGAGCGCCAGCGAGGAGGACGGTCGAAACCACGCCGTTCACCAACCCCGCCGCAGCCCGAGGTGCGGGAGAGGTGTCGACGTGCGATAACCTTTCCCGCTAGGGAAGCGTGGCAGAGCGGCCGAATGCACTCGCCTTGAAAGCGAGCGTGGGTAAAACCACCGGGGGTTCAAATCCCTCCGCTTCCGCTGGTGCAGCAGGGCTTATCCGCACGGCGGCAGGCCTCCTGCCATCTCCGGGCGAGTTGACTGTCGCAGTCCGGCCCGAGTTTCTGGTTCCCCGCTGCCGCTCTCGGATGTCGTGTCGGTCCCGGCTGCCCCGCGATTACTCGTGCATCTGATATGCAGGCGGGTATGAGTGCGACGGAGCAACGGCCCGTTGTTGCGAGCGGTGAGCGGGTGAACCTGGGGTGGTTCTTGCCCGCTGATTTCGAGGCTGTGCACGCGTTCGCATCCGATCCGCGCGTCTGCGAATACATGACCTGGAGACCTAACACGCTCGCCGACACGCACCGTTTCCTCCTCGATCGGATGACCCCAGCGACGGACGACTACCAGCTCGCGATCCTTCTGCGCGGCAGGGTGATCGGCAGTGCAGGTGTGTGGGTGACGGACCCGCAGAACAAGGTGGGCGAGTTGGGCTACACGCTGTCTCCGGATGTGTGGGGGAACGGTTACGCAACCGAGGTCGCGAAACTCCTGATCGAAATCGGACACGCACGACTCGAATTGGTGCGCATAGCGGCGACTTGCGATGTCGAGAATGTCGCGTCGGCCAGGGTGCTCGAGAAAGCCGGCATGGTCCGTGAGGGCATTCTGCGGTCCCTCAAGGTTGTCCGCGGCGACCGCCGCAATCACTACCTGTACTCCGCGGTCGCGTCAGCGTAGTTCGACGGTCGACCGCCGCTGCTTCTCGCCGTGCCGACAACGTGCTCGCCTGACGCCTGCAGGTCCAGGTAACGCGCAGATTCATCAGGCATCGGCACCGGACTCTGACCGGTGGAAGACAATCCAGTTCTCTGTCTGAAGATTCCCGATCAGGAACTCCTGCCCCAACCCACCACGCGTGGTCGCAAGGTCGACGGGATCGTCCGACCGGTGTCATCCGTTCGGAGTGGACTATGGGAGCGCCGGCCAGTCATCCCCATACTCTTCGGCGACGATCGCATGGTCTGCGTAGAGCTTCCGGCGCTTCC
>JASLJL010000345.1 GCA_030152405.1 Gordonia sp. (in: high G+C Gram-positive bacteria)
TGTAGTCGTCGACGTAGGCGAACAGTTTCTCGCGCGGTGCGGTGGTGACTGCTTCGTGCCGGACTTCGCTCATAACACTTCCCTCGTGGAGTAGGTGACGAGTCATCGTAGCGTCGTCCTTCGAGTTCTTTGACGATGCCCCGAACAGCAGACGGCCCCGCATCCACGAAGGATGCGGGGCCGTGCTGGACGATCAGACTCAGGCGGTCTCGGTGATCGGGCGGTCGACCCAGCTCATCAGATCGCGGAGCTTCTTGCCGGTGACCTCGATCGGGTGCTCGGCGTTCGCCTTGCGCAGACCCTCGAGCTCGGTGTTGCCGTTCTCGACGTTGGCGACGAGGCGACGGGTGAACTCACCCGACTGGATGTCGGCCAGGATCGCCTTCATGCGCTCCTTGGTGTCGGCGTCGATGACGCGCGGGCCCGACAGGTAGCCGCCGAACTCTGCGGTGTCCGACACCGAGTAGTTCATGCGGGCGATGCCGCCCTCGTACATGAGGTCGACGATGAGCTTGAGCTCGTGCAGGACCTCGAAGTAGGCCATCTCAGGTGCGTAGCCGGCCTCGACCATGACCTCGAAACCGGTCTTGACCAGTTCCTCGGTGCCGCCGCAGAGCACGGCCTGCTCGCCGAAGAGATCGGTCTCGGTCTCTTCCTTGAAGGTGGTCTTGATGATGCCTGCGCGGCCGCCGCCGATGGCGGAGGCGTAGCTGAGCGCCAGCGCCTGGCCTTCCCCGGTGGGATCCTGGTCGACTGCGATCAGGCAGGGCACGCCCTTGCCGTCGACGAACTGACGACGGACCAGGTGGCCCGGGCCCTTCGGTGCGACCATCGCGACGGTCACGTCGGCCTGCGGCTTGATCAGGTCGAAGTGGATGTTGAGGCCGTGGCCGAAGAACAGCGCGTCGCCTGCCTTCAGGTTCGGCTCGATGTCGTTGGTGAAGATCGACGCCTGGCTGGTGTCGGGTGCGAGGACCATGATGACATCGGCCCATGCGGACGCCTCGGCGGCGGTGAGGACCTTCAGGCCCTGCTCCTCTGCCTTGGCGCGCGAGGCCGAGCCCTCACGGAGGCCGAGGACGACGTCGACGCCCGAGTCGCGGAGCGACAGCGAGTGGGCGTGGCCCTGGCTGCCGTAGCCGATGACGGCGACCTTGCGGCCCTGGATGATCGACAGATCTGCGTCGTCGTCGTAGAACATCTCGACTGCCACAGTGATTCCCTTCAAAGACGGTTATTAGGAGGTGTTGTGTGTAATTGTCGCGCTAGCGGTTCGCGGACATGCTCTTGGGTCCGCGTCCGAGCGTCACGCCGCCCGACTGAGCGATCTCGCGGATGCCGTACGGGTCGAGCATCCGGAGCAGTGCTTCGAGCTTCTCCGACGTGCCGGTCGCCTCGACGGTGACCGATTCGGGCGACACGTCGATGACCTTCGCGCGGAACAGATTGACCACGTCGATGATCTCACTCCGGTTGGTGGCGTCGGAGCGGACCTTGATCATCATGAGTTCGCGGGAGACCGAGTTGGACGGCTCCTGCTCGACGATCTTGATGACGTTGATCAGCTTGTTGAGCTGCTTCGTCACCTGTTCGAGGGGGAAGTCGTCGACGGTGACCATGATGGTCATGCGCGAGATTCCCTTGAGTTCAGTCGGGCCGACGGCCAGCGACTCGATGTTGAAGCCGCGCCGGGAGAAGAGCCCGGAGACGCGCGCGAGCACGCCCGGACGGTCCTCGACGAGAACGCTCAGCGTATGGGTCGTGCTCACAGCGAATCCTTCCGTTCGGTCTCGCCGTGCTCGGCGTTCATGACTTCGTGGATCTCGACGGGGCCGCCTGCGGACTCGTCGTCGTCGAACAGCGGCCGGATGTCCCGGGCCGCCATGATCTCGTCGTTTCCGGTGCCCGCGGCGACCATCGGCCAGACCTGAGCGTCCTTGCCGACGATGAAGTCGATGACGACGGGACGGTCGTTGATCTCACGCGCCTTGGCGATCGCCGGAGCGACGTCCTCTTCGCGTTCGACGCGCATCGCGACACAGCCGAGCGCCTCGCCGAGCTTGACGAAGTCGGGGATCATCCGCGAGTGAGTCGACAGGTCGGTGTTCGAGTAGCGCTGATCGTAGAACAGCGTCTGCCACTGGCGGACCATGCCCAGGTTGCCGTTGTTGATGAGTGCGACCTTGATCGGGATGCCCTCGATCGCGCAGGTGGCGAGCTCCTGGTTGGTCATCTGAAAGCAGCCGTCACCGTCGATGGCCCAGACTTCCTTCTCCGGTGCGGCGGCCTTGGCGCCCATCGCGGCCGGAACCGAGTAGCCCATGGTTCCGAGTCCGCCCGAGTTCAGCCAGGTGCGCGGCTTCTCGTACTTGACGAACTGCGCGGCCCACATCTGGTGCTGACCGACGCCCGCGACGTACACGGCGTCCGGACCCGCAGCCTTGCCGAGCTCGGAGATGACGAACTCCGGCGACAGCGAACCGTCGGACTGGCCGTCGTAACTGAGCGGGAACCGCGCGCGGATGTCGTCGAGGTAGGCCCACCACTCCGCCAGGTCGGGGGTCGATCCGCCGGTGGCCTGCTCGGCGCGAAGCGCCTCGATGAGATCGACGATGACCGCCTGCGCGTCGCCGACGATCGGGACGTCCACGTCGCGGTTCTTGCCGATCTCCGCCGGGTCGATGTCGGCGTGGATCACCTTGGCGTCCGGGGCGAAGGGGTCGAGCTGTCCGGTGACGCGGTCGTCGAAGCGGGCGCCGAGGGTGATCAGCAGGTCGCTGCGCTGCAGGGCCGCGACGGCGCCGACGGTGCCGTGCATGCCGGGCATGCCCATGTGCTGGGTGTGGCTGTCGGGGAACGCGCCACGGGCCATCAGGGTCGTGACGACAGGGATGCCGGTGAGTTCGGCCAACTCGATCAGCTCGGCCGACGCCTCGGCCTTGATGACGCCGCCGCCGACGTACAAGACGGGCTTGGACGCCTGCCGGATGAGGCGTGCGGCCTCCCGGATCTGCTTGCCGTGCGGGCGGGTGACCGGGCGGTAGCCGGGCAGGTCGAACTGCGGCGGCCACGAGAACGTGGTCTGCGCCTGCAGGATGTCCTTCGGGATGTCGACGAGGACGGCGCCGGGGCGACCGCTCTCGGCGATGTAGAAGGCCTCCGCGATGGTGCGCGGGATGTCCGCTGCCGAGCTCACCAGGAAGTTGTGCTTCGTGATCGGCATGGTGATTCCGGAGATGTCGGCTTCCTGGAAGCCGTCGGTGCCGATGAGAGCGCGACCGACCTGGCCGGTGATCGCGACGACGGGGACCGAGTCCATCTGCGCGTCGGCGAGCGGCGTGACGAGGTTCGTCGCACCGGGGCCGGACGTCGCCATCATGACGCCCGCCTTGCCCGCGACCTGGGCGTACCCGGTGGCCGCGTGGCCTGCGCCCTGCTCATGGCGGACCAGGACGTGGCGGACCTTCGTCGAGTCGAGGAGCGGATCGTACACCGGGAGGACTGCGCCGCCCGGAATGCCGAAGACCACTTCGACGCCGAGCTCTTCGAGCGTGCGAACCACCGACTGCGCGCCGGTGACGCGCTCCGGCGCGACGCTCGCGCCGCCCGCTCGCATGGACTCCGTCGACGGCGACTGCGGCCGCGTCGACCCGTGTGCTGTTGGATTACTCACTGCACGTTCCTCATCTCGTGTGCCAGCAATGTGTCCGACACTCCCCTCAGGACGACGACTCGCGAGTCACCTGGTCCTGACAAGAAAAAACCCCCGACAGCGGGTGCTGGTCGAGGGGCGCGTCGTTGGTGTTTCGGAAGGGTCTACGAAGTGACCGATCAGGCGTTGACGCGCCGACCGAGTACTACTACGAGAATCTTCTG
>JASLJL010000379.1 GCA_030152405.1 Gordonia sp. (in: high G+C Gram-positive bacteria)
GAGAAGATCGCCTACGACGACTACGCGGCCGTGACGGGCGCCATCCTGGCGATCAGCCGTGCGACGCGCTCGCGGCCGTCTCTCCGCAGTTACGAGTGCAGATGCGGATACTGGCACCTGACGAGCGGCGTCCCGCGCCCGCGCTGAGCACCAGGGAGACGACGAAGGGCTCCGACCTCGATGAGGTCGGAGCCCTTCGTCAGCAGGGAGTGGTGAGTCAGCGACGGCGCTGCGTGGGTCCGAGCACCGATACCGGCGAGTTGGACAGTTGCAGCTGCACACGGTCGGTGTGGCTCATGTTGATCGCCTTGTTGATGCGACGGCCGTAGCCGCGGATCGTCGAACCGATGGTGGGACTGGTGCGGTTGTCACGCATTGTGGAGTCCTCCTCCGTTGTCTTCAGTCCACACAAAGGTAACCGCAAAGACAGTTGGCGTCAACTTTCATTACCGTCGTGTTCACGTTGCGTTCACCTTCGCCGTCGACTCACTCGGAGACGAGGGCGGCCAGTCGCTCGACTTCTGCGGCGGATCCGGGGGAGACGAGCATCGTCGTGACGCCCGCCGCCTCCCAGCGCTTGATCTGCTCACGGACACGCGCCTCGTCACCGATGATGGCGGAGTCGTCGACGGCCTCGTTCGGAATGATCTCGGCGGCCTCCGCCTTGCGCCCGCCGCGGAACAACGCGGTCACCTCGTCCACCACGTCGCTGTAGCCCATGCGCCGATAGACCTCAGCGTGGAAGTTGGTGTCCTCGCTGCCCATACCGCCCATGTAGAGGGCGAGGAAGGGCTTGATGCCCGCGTACGCCGCCGCCGGGTCGTCGGTGATGACGATCTGCGCGGTGGCACAGATCTCGAACGTCTCGCGGGTGTTGCGGGCGCCGGGCCGAGCGAAGCCCTCATCGAGCCATTCGTTGTATTGATCGGCCAGACGCGGCGTGTAGAACAGCGGAAGCCAGCCGTCGGCCACCTCGGCGGTCAGCGCGATGTTCTTCGGACCCTCGGCGCCGAGGAAGATCGGGATGTCTTTGCGCAGCGGATGAACGATCGACTTCAACGGCTTGCCGAGGCCGGTGGTGCCCTCGCCGGACAGCGGCAGCGGGTAGTGCGGGCCGTCGCTGGTGACCGGAGCTTCGCGAGCCCAGACCTGACGCATGATGTCGATGTACTCGCGGGTGCGGGCCAACGGCTTCGGGAACTTCTGGCCGTACCAGCCTTCGACCACCTGCGGGCCGGAGACGCCCAGACCCACGATGTGCCGACCACCCGAGAGGTGATCGAGGGTCATCGCGGCCATCGCGCAGGCGGTGGGCGTGCGAGCCGACAACTGGATGACCGACGTTCCCAGTCGCACCCGCTCGGTGGAACTGCCCCACCAGGACAGGGGAGTGTAGGCGTCCGAGCCCCACGCCTCGGCGGTGAACACGGCGTCGAATCCGTGCTGTTCGGCGGCCGCCACGAGTTCTGCGTGATTGTGAGGGGGCTGTGCACCCCAGTATCCGAGCTGCAGTCCGAGTTTCATTCCGCCAATGTAGCGCGCGCCACAACGACGACGGGCCGGGCCCCGAAGGACCCGGCCCGCGCTCGTGCTCGGTGACGCGACGCGTCAGCGCAGATCGAAGCGATCCGCATCGACGACGTGGTTCCACGCCGCGATGAAGTCGTCGACGAACTTGCGACCCGCGTCGTCGGCGCCGTAAACCTCGGAGACGCCGCGCAGCTGCGAGTTGGCGCCGAAGACGAGATCGGCGCGGGTGCCGGTCCACTTGGTCTCACCCGACGCGTCGGAGCCGGTGAAGGTGCCGTCGCCCTGATCGGCCCAGGTGATGTCCATGTCGAGGATGTTCACGAAGAAGTCGTTCGACAGGACACCGGGACGATCGGTGAAGACGCCGTGCGACGAGTCGCCGTGGTTGGCTCCGAGCACACGCAGACCACCGACGAGGACTGCCGTCTGCGGCGGTGTCAGCTGGAGAAGGTACGCGCGGTCGAGCAGCAGGAACTCGGCGGGCGTGTCGACTCCGTCGGCCACGAAGTTGCGGAAACCGTCCCAGCGGGGCTCCATCTCCTCGAACGACTTGACGTCGGTCTGCTCCTGGGTCGCGTCGCCTCGGCCGGGAGCGAACGGAACGGTCACCTCGTGGCCTGCGGCCGCAGCGGCCTTCTCGATGGCCGCAGCACCGCCGAGCACGATCACGTCGGCGATCGAGACGGTCTTCGACGACGCGGCGTTGAACTCCTCCGCAACGGTCTCGAGGACCGGCAGGACCTCCGACAACGCCTGCGGATCGTTCACGGACCAGCTGCGCTGCGGTTCGAGCCGGACGCGGGCGCCGTTGGCGCCGCCGCGGTAGTCGCTGCCGCGGAACGATGCGGCGGCCGCCCAGGCGGTGGACACCAGCTGCGACACCGAGAGACCGGTCGCGAGGATTCGCGCCTTCAGATCAGCGACCTCGGCGTCCCCGATCGGCTCACCCGCCGGAGCGTCGACGACGTCCTGCCAGATCAACTTCTCGGCCGGGACCTCGGGGCCGCGGTATCGGGCCAGCGGGCCCATGTCGCGGTGAGTCAGCTTGAACCAGGCACGCGCGAACGCGTCCGCGAACTCACGCGGGTTGTCGAGGAAACGACGTGAGATCGGACCGTAGACCGGATCCTCGCGGAGGGCGAGGTCGGTCGTGAGCATGACCGGCTGGTGACGCTTCTCCGGGTCGTGGGCGTCGGGCACGCTGTTGGCGCTCGCGCCGCCCGCCGGCACCCACTGCTGAGCGCCCGCGGGGCTCTTCGTGAGCTCCCAGTCGTACGCGAAGAGGGTCCAGAAGAAGTTGTTGTCCCAGGTGGTCGGCGTGCTGTTCCACGCGCCTTCGAGGCCGGAGGTGATCGCGTCGCCGCCCGAGCCGGAGCCGTAGGTGCTCTTCCAGCCGAGGCCCATCTGCTCGAGGGGCGCGGCCTCGGGCTCGGCGCCGACGTTGTCTGCCGGGCCGGCGCCGTGCGTCTTGCCGAAGGTGTGGCCGCCAGCGATGAGTGCGACGGTCTCTTCGTCGTTCATCGCCATCCGCTCGAAGGTCTCGCGAATGTCCTTCGCCGCCAGAAGCGGATCGGGGTTTCCGTTGGGGCCCTCCGGATTGACGTAGATCAAGCCCATCTGGACGGCCGCGAGCGGATTCTCCAGATCGCGCTCACCGGTGTAGCGCTCGTCGTCGAGCCAGCCGCGTTCGGGTCCCCAGTAGACCTCTTCGGGCTCCCACTTGTCCGGGCGGCCGCCGCCGAAGCCGAAGGTCTCGAAGCCCATGTCCTCCAGTGCGACGTTGCCCGCGAGAACGATCAGGTCGGCCCACGAGAGTGCGGCGCCGTGCTTCTTCTTGACCGGCCAGAGCAGACGGCGAGCCTTGTCGAGG
>JASLJL010000539.1 GCA_030152405.1 Gordonia sp. (in: high G+C Gram-positive bacteria)
CGGTTTCCGTCACGGTCGTCCCGACTATCGTCCATCAGGGGTAATCATGGAACCGCAGCAGTCAGTGCCCACGAAGTTCCCCCTGGCGGACGTGCCGAACGATCAGAAATCGGCGATCTATATCGCCGTGCTCGAACGAAAGCTCCAGTACCAGGAGGTCCTCCTCCTTCAGTACCGGGCTCTTCTTGAAGCCCTCACCGGTGAGCGGTACGACGAGATCGACACTCGCCTCTCGGCAGACGGGATCAAGAAGACCGCCGCAACTGCATTCGAGCGCAACATCGCTCGAGACATGAAGGCAGCAGAGCAGATGGTGGAGGCCAACCTGGCTTCTGCAAACCTGCAAGAGGAAATCCAGCTGTAAACCGTTCAGGTTACGGCGGGTGCTATACTTATCTGAGGAGGTAGGGAATGCCCAACAATTACGGAGATCCGACATGGATCCCCAAGGTTCTTCGTGCAGCCGGTCTCGTCTGTCACGAATTCCCCGGATGGCGAGATCGCGGCCACGGTGACTTCGGCACCATCTGGGGGATCATCGATCACCACACCGGTTCCTTCGGCGAAACGCCGAACGGCATCGCGAACCATCCCTCTCTGGGCCTCTGTTCCCAGCTCTACCTCGGCAAGAACGGCGAGTACACCATCTGCGGTGTCGGCATCGCCTATCACGCCGGAATGGGCAGCTACAAGGGGCTTCCCGCCAACGACGCGAACAGCCGAACCATCGGCATCGAAGCGGCGAACGACGGAACGAGTGGCTGGCCTTCTTCGCAGTACAACTCGTACGTCAAGGGCAACGCAGCGATGCTCAAGTACATGGGCTACGGCTCGGATCGCTCGATCGGCCACAAGGAATGGGCGGCGATCCAGGGCAAGTGGGATCCCGGCCTGATCGACATGAGCAAGTTCCGTCGGGAGATCCAGGCCGAGATCAACGGCGTCAAGCCTGCTCCGGTCGTTAACATGATCAACGAGTGCCTCAAGGCTAATCCCTGGCTTGGCAAGCGACTCACCAAGTCGGACAGCAAGGGCGTGGCAGAGGTCGTCGTCGGTGCCGACAAGAAGGGCCGTGCCGCAGAGTTTGAGGGCGGCGCGATCTACTGGCATCCCACAGTAGGCGCTCAGGCAATGCCTGGTCCTGACCCGAAGATTCAGAAGTCTGGCATTCTGCGAGGCTTTCATCTCGCTGGCGGACTCAAGGAGCTTGGCTACCCGATCCGTCCGTTCTCCTTCATCGAGACCAAGACATACCGTGGAGTGGTTCAGGCATTCCAGGGCGGCGTCATGTACATTCGTGACGGATATGAGCCGACCATCGTCAAGGGCGTCATCGGTCAGCGCTGGGCCAAGGAGGGCTACGAGAAGGGCCGTCTCGGCTGGCCCATGACGAGCGAGCTCAACAACGGCACCGGGGGAAAGATCCAGCAGTTCGAGTTCGGCGTCCTGGAATGGGATCCGAGCGGAGCCGTGATGAAGATCGGCGAAGCAGCTCGAGATCTTACCCTGGTCGACAGCAAGGGCATTCCCCTCGCTCTGGACGCCGTTAAGTTGGTGGCGGCATGACTCATCGTTCAGTTTCAGACCGAGAGAAGTCCATTCGGGAATGGGTCAACACGCCCGGTCGCCGAGTCTGGATTCACGGAGTCGCCGTAACCTTCTTCGGGTTCATGGCGTTCTTCTTCCACGCAGACTGGGACAGCTGGGCAGTGCTCGTTCCGGCCGCAATCGTGGCGGGGTTCGACATGATCCAAAGCATGTCGAACTCCACGTCCAAGACGCGCACTCTCTTCTACGGGTTCGTTCTGACTCTCCAGCCGATCGGCCTGGCTCTTTCTTTGGGCACCGAAGAGCAGTGGGCGGCAGGGCTGATGCTTCTCAGCGCAATCATGGGCTCGGCCTTGGCAACAGTCAAAACCAATCCTCCTCCGGTCTACGGAGAGTCAACTAGCTAGTCAGGCTAACCGGCTCTTCTGAGAAGGGCCAAGAACCACGACGGAGGCAGAGCTTCTAAGCTCTGCCTCCGTTGTCATATCTAGGAGAAGGAAAGATGTCGATAGTAGGCTGGATCATGAAGCGAAGGGACCGCTTCTTCATGGCGGTGGACTCTGGACAGGTCAAAATGTTCCAGATGGTAGTCTACTTCTGGATGACGATCTCCGGAGGATATATGATCTGGTACGGCAGCGGTCCTTCTGTCATTGAGCAAGAGCTCAGCGCAACGATGCACCAGGTCTGGGTCTGGCTTGCGGTGTTCGGCCCGGCAATGGTCGCCGTTGGAGACGCCCTAGTGAGAAAGGGAGAGAACGCAGTTCTCACCGGACACGGAGGAGGACGGCGAGTCTACTGGGGATGGTATCTCCAGCTTGGTGGAGACGTCGTCGTCACAATGGTTTTCCTGACTTACATTATCGCTAGCTTCCAGGCTGTCTGGCTCCAAAGAGGAATCTTCGCAGCCTTCATCGTGGTTTCCCTGGCTATGTGTTCCTCTATCCTGGCCCTTCGGGACTTCCGCAGCGTCAGGGGAATCGAGAAGATGCGGCGTGTTTAGTGCAGCCTCCGTCCCGATGTGGGTCGCTATCATTGCAGCGATCTCCGCCATTCTCGGCCCCATCGTCAATGGCATCATTTCCCGGCGCTCCCCGGTTACCAGAGCTGACGCCGCAGAGCGGTTCACCAACATCGCCGCTCGCGTGGCGGAAGAGAACGAGAGGATGGCTAAGGAGCTCTCCTCTCTCAAGAGCAGTGTCCTTGCTTTGATCATTCTTCTTGACAGAGTATCTTGTGACAGTGATCAGTATCAAGATATTCATGCACAGCTTCAAGTAGTCAAGAAAAGAGTATATGGTATTCTTGATTAAATTCAAGATAAAATCATAGCTTTGTCAAGACCAGATCCCCGCACACAGGGCTGCGTGCGGGGATTGTCTTTCCCTATGAATCCCTAGTTCTATTCAAAAGATCGCGTGTAGGGCTGCGGCTTAAAACATCATGAGAATGAGCTTGAACTTCATTGTTGCTACGCAACAATGAAGAATATCTATATATCGAAAGGAATCTTACGACAGTATGATTTCTTGAGATATATATGATAGAGTAACGTATGCACGAATCCTTACGTTTCGGTATTTTTACCCCTCGCTTCGCTCCAAAGGGGTAAAAATCCCTTATTCATACAACAGTAAGGTAAGTCACATGAACAACATCGCTATCGCTCCCGGTCCTTTCGGAGAGCGCGTCAAGATCACCGAAGCAGACGCCGCACACATCGACGACTGCATCAAGGACGGCGATCAGGAAGGCAAGTTCACAACCGAGTCCGGAGAGGTCGCCTACTGGGCCACCTTGGACTAGATCGTCACCTCCGGCCTGTTTTGCCCCTCGCTCCGCTCCAAAGGGGCAAAACATTCCTCTTCATCAATCAGTTGCGAACTCGCAGCCCTAACAGTAAGGTAAGTCACATGGAAACCAAGCGATTCTCAGTCCTCAGCGTCCGCAGCTCCAGCAGCGTCCTCCTCCCGGAGATGGACGTCGTTCTCTCCGAAGCCACTTACGTGGAGTGCCGTCGCCTCCTCGGCAACATTTGGTCGGAGACCAACGACATTTCCCGCACGATCCTCTCCGCGAAGGGAGGTCCGTACAAGCTGGGCATTCTCTCCGTCATAGAAGAGGGCGAAAGCGTTCAGTGGATCATCACACCGGCTTGACACGCTCGGAGCCCATCGGGGAAACCCGGTGGGTTGCGGGGGTTGCCAAACCCTACCCTACCCTGTACCGTTCAGGGCATCACCGGCTCCAACCGGGGCCACTAGAAAGGAATCACACCATGTCGAAGAACACCACCAACGTCGAGATCACCGCCACCGAGGCAGACGCCATCATCGCAGAGGGCAACGAGAAGTTCGGCTACGTCCTGGACAAGGACCCGACCCCCAAGCAGGACTTCTACGCCACGGTCATCACGGCTCTCACCGGAGTCGAGGTCACGCCGAAGCAGTACCAGGCAATGATCTCGACCCACCGCTTCATCCAGGCCTCGGATCTCAACCGCGCTCGGGCTGACTACCGTCCTCGCACGGCAGCTTCGGTCATCAAGGCCTCGGAGACCCTCCTGGAGAACGCTTCTTCGCTCAAGGTCGACGACGAAGGGGCCGTCATCTCCAAGTCGGCAACTCACATCCCGGAGGACCTGTTCGCTCCCGGCGAGCTGGCTCGCCTGGCGGCAGAGGCTCAGGCTCTCGCCGAAGGCCAGCAGGAGGCCGAAGAGCCGGAGACCGAAGAGGTCGCCGAAGAGGTCGAAGAGTCCGACGAGGACTTCAACTCCTGGACCAAGCAGGAGCTCGTTGACTTCCTGGTCAGCGAGAACGTCATGGAGGAGGCCAAGGCGAAGCGTGGCCGCAAGGCAGAGCTCGTCCAGATCGCAGCGGTTCACGTCGCAGAAGAGGTCTCCGTCGCCTAGTCGGTAGTTTCCTCACCGGACCTTCGGGTCCGGTGGGGTTGCTGTTCACTAGGACAACGAAAGGAATCACAATGGCAATCTGTGGAAAGTGCAAGGCCGAGAACGTCGGCTTGGCCCACATCAAGGACTGCTACGACATCAAGGACGATCGGCCGAGCAATCGGGCACCGAACGACCCGACCTGGCACGACGACAACGACTTCTTCGAGGGCTGCGATCCGGTCAACGACCGGGTCGTTCCGGACAACTTCCCCGGAGAGCCGGTCATCCAGAGCTGGAAGGATCAGGACCCCTCCGGGGTCGATCCGAGGGTAGACGTGAACGTTCCGTTCTCAGAGAAGGAGAAGGCCAAGCTCCTCGGGGCAAAGTGGGACCCTCGGAAGAAGACCTGGTACTTCCCGAACGGCCTCCCCGCCGAGTATCCAAAGTCCTGGGTCAGCCGGAGGCAGGCCCCGAAGGAGATTGAGGACGGGTTCTACTACGTCATGGATCAGGACCGACAGGTCAAGATCTACAAGGTTCTCCGCTCCCAGGCCGGGAATCAGTACGCCAAGGTCCTCGACCCCTCAGAAGGAGAGTCGGCCTTCGGCTACGAACCGGGCGGCATCCAGGTCGTTCGAGAACAGGGCAGGCCCCTCACGCTCGAGCAGGCTAAAGAATTCGGCCAGCTCTACGGCATCTGCATGAGATGCGGTCGCACCCTCACCAATGAAGAAAGCATCGAGGCCGGAATCGGCCCGATCTGCGCAACCAAGCTCTAGGAGGAGATATGAACGACAACGCAAAGTTCGTGACACGTCTCGACCTCGTTTATGACGAGGGCGTCGAAGACCCGGATCAGATCGCGAAGGACATCTCCAAGAAGTACGGCGTCGAGCTCGGAGAGAAGAGCCTTGGCTCCGGCGGGTGGCCTGCCTACGACTTCTTGTCGGAAGACGAGGAGAAGATCGACCAACTGCTCGAAGACTACGAAACCGGAGACCTCTGAGCGACGCTGTTCCGCCACCTCGCGTAGGTGGCGGTTCAGGGCAACTCAGCCCTCAACGAAAGGAATCTCATGTTCAAGAAGATCGCAGCAAGTGTCGCAGTGGTGGGCCTCGTCGGAGTCGCCGCAGCGTGTGGCAACCTGGACGACAAGAAGTACTCCGGGCCGATGACTTCGTCCGTTCAAGACGTCGCAGAGCAGGTCACGGTTACGACCACGGCAACTCCGGAGCTCTCGGACGAAGAGCGTCTCGTCAGCCTTCTGGAGGAAGGTGGCCTCCCCTTCCCCGGCAGAAAGAGCGAAGCCGGAGAGACCTACAACAGCATGGCGAAGGACGTCTGCTCCATCGTCGACGCCTACGGTTACGAGACGGCAGTCGTCAAGATCAAGGACGTCACTCGTGAGTCCGGCTTCCTCACGGACGATCAGACGGAGTACTTCGTCCAGTCGTCGACCCTCGTTTACTGCCCCGAGAACGCCTGAAGGGTATCAGAATGAAGAATGCGGAACTGTACGACCTCTGCTCCGAGTGCTCGGCGGCAATCTTCAACGACGACTTCACGTCTCCGGACGTGGACGAACCGAAGGTTCGGGAGTTCATGGAGAAGGTGGGCAATATCTCCCTGGTGGACGCGAGCGTCACGACGCATAACGGATACTGGGACTGCGACTCCTGCGAGCAGGTTTGCATCGGCAGCACTGTTCTCGCGGTCAAGATCGAATGACCGAGAGGCGCGGCAGAAGACAACAACGGGAGGAGCTTCTGGACCTACTCACAGAGTGGGCTCTGGAAGCATTCTCGGCCATCGTCGAACTGGAGATCAAGAAAAGGACGGGAAATGCACGAGGACGCACACCTGGAGGCTCAGTACGAAGACAGGAACGGAGGTACCGTGAGCACGAGTGACTTGATCGACGTCGACGGAGAAGACATGTACGATTACCAGTACTGCGGGCCGGAAGAATTCGACACACACTGGTAAACCAACCCCGTGACCCTACACTGTGCTACACTAAGCACAGCGTAGGGTCACAACTCTAGAAAGGAATCACATCGTGGAAAACATCCAGCGCCGCATCTCCGCACTCTTGGAGAGGGCAGCCCATCCGGCTACTCCGGAGGCAGAGCGAGCAGCCTGCCAGGAGAAGGCCGACGGCCTCATGTTCCAGCACAAGATCGATCGGGCTAACCTTTCGTGGGAGAAGCCGGTAGAGGAGCGCCGCAAGCCGGTCACCGTCTACATGGAGCCGGTGAGGCTGATCGACTACAATGGATTCGCTTCTCAGCGAGATTCCATCGAGTACACTATCCAGAGCATAGTCTCTGGAATCCAGGGTCGGTGCGTTCGTTTCGCCGGAGTCAAGGCACGATCCAAGTACTTCACCGAAGACCAGAAGCCCGAAGGAATGGAGGGCTACGGCTCTAAGATCGTCGTCGTCGGTTACGAAGAGGACATCTACTACGGCCAGCTCGTCTGGAACATGGCGTTTCAGGAGATTCTCCGTTCCCTGTATCCGGGATGGTCCGCCAAGTTGAGCATGGACGCGAACGTCTACAATCTCAAGGAAGCAGGATACTCCTGGTCAGCGATTCGCAACATCGGCATCGCTAACGGAGCGAAGGACGGATACGGAGAGCTCACGGAGAAGAACGCCGGAAGCAAGCTCCGCACCGCGTACAAGCGAGAGGCGAAGCGGCGCGGTCTTCCCGCAGAGCTTCCCAAGTTGAAGGATCCGCATCACTGGCGGCATAGCTTCATCTCGGGGTTCGAGTCCAATCTCGTCCAGCGCATGACGGCGATCAAGGCTGGTCGTGAGGATTACTTTGGCAGCATCAAGAATCTTCCGGCGATTCAGCAGGACGAGAACGCGGTGACCAGCCTGTTCGAAGAGCACTTTCCTCCCCCACCTCCTTTGACGGAGGAAGAGCTCGCAGAGCAAGCCAAGGCGGAGGAGGAGCGCATCAAGCGCCCTCGGAAGGCCGTCAAGGTTCGTTCGCCTCGAGACGCCGATTCTTCGGCATGGGCTAGCGGAGTGTACGCAAGCGACAGAATCGACCTCGGCAACACGGCTAAGGTCCAGAACAAGAAGGAGATCGTGCAGTGACTAGCTTCTCAGAGAAGCTCCCTAAGTCGAAGGGAGGTAATGGCCGAGGCCATTACCGAGAGTTCGCAGAAGACTGCCGGAGGAAGCCGTTCTTTTGGGGACGGCTCCCTCGGGAGTTCGAGAACAAGAATCAGTGCAGCAATGTCACCTCCGGAATCAAGCGAGGCGAGTACGTCGACTTCCGCCCGAAGGGAGAGTGGGAAGCCGCTCAGCGGAACAACGAAGTGTACGTTCGCTTCGTCGGAAAGTCTAAGGAGAAGCGATGACGAGAATCGGTAAGGGGCACTGCTACGTCTCCAAGTACGGCGAAGGCTTCACCACGATTCCGGAGCTCGCCGCCACCGTCAAGGTGGACGGGCAGGACCTTCCGGTCCTGGCTCCCGGGGTCACCTTCAGCATTCGCAATCAGAACATGACCCGGCAGGTTCTCTGCTGGGACGTTCTTCTGGACGCTATGGAGGAAGACCTGATAATCGACGAGAAGATCGAGGCCTGCGACAACCCGAAGCAGATGAAGCGCCTCCGACGCGACAAGTTCGCTAACGAGAGCTTCATGCGGGGCGCTATCGACGTCCTGGCGGTTCAGGGGTACGGCAAGGCCGACGATCCAGCCCGAGAAGGAATCAAGGCTCAGGCCAAGATTCGCTACAACCAGGAGTCCTGATGAGTCTACACAAAGCGAACCGCTTCATCCGGAAGGCAATCGCCAACGGATGGGAGACGAAGTACCACATTCTGTCTAAGCAGGACGAGAACATCCGGGTCACCGCCACACGCGGTCCGGAGAAGATCGTCATCGAGTGGCAGAGCAATCAGCTGGCTTTCAGTCCTGAATACCACATCCACGAGGTTCAGCTCAAGATCCACAGCAGGCTCGACGCAGAGCGTAAGCTGGAGAACTTGAAGCCCGATATGGAGCAGTATCAGCGGCTACAGCGCAAGGCGCAGCTAAAAGCAAGGCGGGAGGCCGCGCCAGTAGGCCCCCTGGGCATCTCAGAACAGCCTCTTGACGGCAATCTGGGAAATATCGAAGCGAATCTCCCCTTCGATATCGAAGAAGACTCGGACTCGACCATCCTCAAGGCGATCCGGGGCAGCACTATCCTCTTCCGGAACAGCATCTCGGGAGCTACCGAGAGCGTCTTCGTCCCCTGGCGGTTCAAGGGGAAGAACGGAGAGGTTCAGATCTACAATCACGACACGGAGAACGTGTTCTACCTCTCAGAAAGCGAAGAGGGCCGAGCCTGGCTCTCCTTCATGGACATGAACGGTTGCTTCCGCGCCGTCCACCTCGACCGGCTCATAGGAGTTGTCTAATGAGCAAGTGGCCCAAATGGAGAGAAGACGAAATTGCCGCTCTTGAGGAGATGGCAACTACCTGCACGATCGAGCAGGTAGCCAAGTATCTGGATAGATCTCCGTCCGGAGTGAAAGTTTTCGCGAGCAAGCGCAAAATCTCGTTCGGCGGAAGCAAAAACTCCGGAGGCAATCACAAGAATCCGTTCTCATGCACGAGGCCCAGATCAATCCTCATCGCAAGAACTTGTTTCAATTGCGGAGAAATGAGAGACGAGGAGTTTTTCCAGAAGCAGAACAACCACTGGCATTCCAAGTGTAACGTCTGCAAGAAGATCGAAAAGAGAAAAAGGACAGAGAAAGAGAGGGCAGAGAGGGCGAAGGAGGGTGTGGCCGTCACCCAGCAAAGGGCTCGAAAGAGCCGCCTGGTTTTCGAGGCTCTTCAGGCAAAGACTCTTCCTTATGCCACTCGATCGAGATTTCCCTACTCGTCGAAAGATATAGAGATTCTTGAGGACTCGTCGATCAGCACTTTGTCGGCAGCGATCATCCTCAAGAGGTCATGGGCCGGAGTGAGCGGATGGAGGGGAAGAAATGGCGTGATCGTTCGCCCGGCTCAGAATCCGGCTAGGTCGAAGTGGGCCGCGCTTTTTCCTGAAGAAATCATTCTGGTGCAGGAAGAGTTCAGGAAGCTCGGGATCCCCGAAGAAGAATGGATGTGGAACGACTAGCGCTGATCGCCGATCAGTGCTACACTTCGACCATCGCCGAGAGGCAGTAGGTCTCCAACGAAAGGAACGATTATGCAGAATGTCAAGCTCCGCCGCAAGGGCGACCGTATCGAAGCGAAGCTTCCGTACGCCGACGG
>JASLJL010000466.1 GCA_030152405.1 Gordonia sp. (in: high G+C Gram-positive bacteria)
GACCGGCAGGGCGTCGCCCAGCTCGTCGGCCCGGCGGATCGACTCCGGAAGAATCGGCGAGTACGGGTGCTCGTCGAGTTCGGAACCGTCGATGACGGGCGTCCACTCATCGAGCAGTCCCACCAACGTGCGGAGCAGTCGGGTCTTGCCCTGGCCGCGTTCACCGAGCATCACGACGTCGTGGCCCGCGATCAAGGCCCGTTCGAACTGCGGGATCACCGTGTCGTCGAAGCCGACGACCCCCGGCCACGGGTCGTCGCCGTTGCGGAGAGCTGCCAGCAGATTGTGCCGGATCTCGTCGCGGACGTCGCGCTCGACGTGGTCGGAGGCGCGGAGTTCGCCGAGGGTTCGGATCTGGGGAGGATTGGTGGAATCAGCCACGTGACCCACGTTACCCGTGGCCGGTTCTCGACGTTCGGCTCAACCGACCGACGTCGACTCGCCGACCCACCAGTGGCCCGATTCGTCGCCGAACGGCTCGACGTGTCCCTGCGGTCCCACCGGTCGGTCGCCGCGCAGGGTGACGCGGTGCATGATGCGCCGCTGCGAGTAGTCGCGGTTCGCGTAGTGGGCGGTGCTCCGGTTGTCCCACAGCACCACGTCGCCGAGGCTCCAGCTGTGGCGCACGATGTGCTCGGGCTTGGTCAGATGCCCGTAGAAGGCGTCGAGCAGACCGCGACTCTCCGCCTCGGACACTCCCGCGATGTGCGAGGTGAACCCGGGGTTCACGAACAGCGCCTTGCGTCCGGTGACCGGGTGGATCCGGACGACGGGATGCCGCACCGGGCGCAGTCCGGTGACCTCTTCGCCGTCCCACACGTTGCCCTTGCCCGCACGGCGATGGCGCAGGTAGTAGCCGAACTCCCGATTGCCGTCGTGGACTGCGACGAGCTCGTCGGCCAGTCGCTGCATCGGTGACGACAGCGATGCGTACGCGGCTTCGCCGTCGGCCCAGTTGGTGTCGCCGCCGAGTTGCGGGAGCACCAGCGGACGAAGGATCGACGCGGCGGGCGGACGCTGCATGAACGTGACGTCGGTGTGCCAGACGTCGGCGAACCCGTTGTCGGTGCTGTCGAGCGAGTACACCTCGGCCGGCAGGTCGGCGCCGCTGTCCCACACCGGGTGACCGGCCGTGAGATCACCGATGCGAGCGGCGAATCGGACGTGCTGGTCGTCGTCGAGGTCCTGATCCTTCAGCACGAGGACCTTGTGCTCGGCGAGCGCGATGCGCAGCGCGGCGATCTGGGAGTCCGACGCGGAGACGATGTCGAAACCCGAGATCCGGGCGCCGTGGGTCGGGCCGATCGGAGTGATGTCGAACTCGACACCCGAGGAGATGTCGTCCGACGCTCGAGTCGCGGTCTGAGCGGAGCCGTTGATCGATGAAGTCATGGGAGGGTCCTTCCGATGTCGAGAATGGTCACTGTGCGGCGGACTTGACCGCCGTCGAGATCTCCTGGCGAAGCGCCGAGAACTCGAGGGAGTCGCGGACGTGTTCGGGCTTGGCGTCGCGCGCCAGGGGCGACGCGATGTCGGCCACCACCTGCCCCGGCCGCTTCGACAGGACGACGATCCGGGTGCCGAGGAACGCCGCCTCTTCCGCACTGTGCGTGACGAAGATCGTGGTGCGGCCGGTGGTGGCGCTGACCAACCGGACGTCGTCCTGCAGTCGTTCGCGGGTCAATGCGTCGAGCGCCGCGAACGGCTCGTCCATCAGGAGGACCGGCGTCTCGACCGCGAGAGCACGTGCGATGGCGACACGCTGCTGCTGGCCTCCAGAGATCTCCCACACCCGTCGCTTGGCGGTGCCCTCCAGCCCCACTCTCTCGAGGAGCTCGTCGGCCCTGGCGTGCCGCTCCGAACGCGGGACGCGCGCATAGCCGAGGGCCAGTTCGACGTTGCCGCGAACGGTCCGCCACGGGAACAGTCGAGGCTGCTGGAAGACGACGCCCGCTGTACGTCCTGCGTGGGGCGCACCGCCGTCGATGGTGACGGTGCCCTTCGTCGGCGAGTCGAAGCCCGCCACCTGGCGCAGAAGGGTCGACTTGCCCGAACCCGACGCACCGACCAGGACGAGGAACTCGCCCGGTGCGATGTCCAGGTCGACGGGTCCCAGCGCGGTGATCCGATCGGCCCCGGTCCCGAAGCGTCGTTCCAGGCCTCGCAGCTCGACGCGTCCGACCTCCGGCGCCGGCTCGACGGGCACGGCGTGCGCGGCAGGCGCCTTCCTACTTGTCAGTGAGGACACCGGGCAATCCCTTCGTGTACAGCGCCTCGCCGAACTCCTGCTCGGTGGGCGCGGCCGGAATCTGCTTCTGGTCGGCGAGGAACTGTGCCGCGCTGAACAGGTTGAACGCGAGTCGACCGGGCTTTCCGTCCGTGCCGAGCCATTCCGGGGACGCGATCTGCTCGGGAGTCAGGTAGGTGCCCTGCTTGAGCTGTGCGGCCGCGTCCTCCTCCGTGGTTCCGAGCTGCGCGGCGATCGCCTTGGCGGCCGCTGTCGGATCGGAGTGGATCAGGCGCAGAGCGCGCGCCTGGATCTTGCGCCAGGTGTCGACCACCTCGGGGTGATCCTTCGCGAACGATCCGGAGACCACTGCGAGATCGAGGGTCGGCTTGCCTGCGGTGGCGATCTCGCGGCTGGTGACCAGTGTCTTGCCGTCCTTGCGGAGCTCGTCGAGCGTCGGGAGCCACGTGTAGACGGCGTCGACGTCTCCGCGCTGCCAGGCGGCGAGCGAGGCCTGCGGCTGCAGGTCGATGAGGTCGACGGACGCCGGGTCGACGTTCGCCTGTCGCAGTGCCGCGAGAAGCGAGTAGTGCGCGGTCGACGCGAAGGCGGTCGCGACACGCTTGCCCTTCAGGTCCGCGACGCTGTTGACGCCGCTGCCGTTGCGTGCGACGAGGGCTTCGTTGTCGCCTGCGACGTCGAGCACGAACGCGACCTTGTAGTCGATGCGCAGCGGGTCCGACAGGCCGCGCGCGACCGGGCTCGAACCGATGGCGCCGAAATCGATCTTGCCCGCGACGAACGCGGTGTTGATGTCGGCGCCGGAGTCGAACTTGGTCCAGGCGATGTTGTAGTCGGGCAGCGCGTCTTCGAGCCAGTGATTGTTCTTGACGATGAGATCACCGCTCGGGAACGACTGGTACGCGAGCCGGATCGTCGGCTTGCTGGAATCGGTTCCGTCACTGATCGCGCAGGCGCTGAGCCCGGCCACGGCCACGACGGCCACCACAGCTGCGAGGAGCCTCGTCTTGAAGCTGGTCTTACTCATGTTCACGCCTTTCCGCGCCATGGCACTGCGCGTCGTTCGATGACGCGCAGGATTCCGTCGATCACCAGCCCGGAGAGCCCGATGGCGAGGATGCCGACCAGGACCGCGGGGGTGTTGTTGTAGTTGCTGGCGTCCTTGACGACGCCGCCGATGCCGGGGATTCCGTTGAAAAGCTCGGCCGCCACCACGGAGGAGTAGGCGATGCCGACGGACAGTCGGATGCCGGTGAACGTCTCCGGCAGCGCGGACGGGATCACCACGTCGCGCAACACCTGGAGGCGGTTCGCTCCGAGGGCCTTCGCCGCCTCGACGAAGGCGATCGGTGTGGCCGCGACCGCAGAGGTGGTCGCGACCGCGGCAGGCGGCAGTGCGGCCAGCGCGAGCAGCGTCACCTTGGGCGCCTCGTCGATGCCGAGCCAGATCACCAGCAGGAAGAAGTACGCGAGCGGCGGGAGCGCACGCAGGAACGTCAGCCACGGCTCGACGAGCGCCCGGAACCACGGGATCACACCCATCGAGAGCCCGAGCAGAACGCCGACGACCACACCGACGGTGACACCGAGCAACACCCGGCGGAGCGTCATGTACAGGTGCTCCCACAGGAGGTAGCCGCCGTATCCGCGGACGCCGTCGTGGGTGGTCGACATGTCGACGAACGCCGTCCAGATCGATCCGAGGCTCGGCACGAAGGTCGCCGACCAGATCCCGCTCGACGCGGCCACCTGCCACAGGACCGCGAACAGTGCCGCCGACAGGACGGGCAGTCCGACCTTGACGAAGGCCGGATGCCTCCAGACGCCCCTGGGTGCGACGATCTCGTCATCGATCGTCGGCGGGGCGTCGACGTCGCTCGCTGTTGTACTCACCCGACGAGAATGACCG
>JASLJL010000504.1 GCA_030152405.1 Gordonia sp. (in: high G+C Gram-positive bacteria)
GAGAAGAAGTCGTCGTGGCGGGACCTCACTCGTCCGACCGGCGGTGTGTACCCCGTCGTCTGGATCGGCCTTCTGCTGTCGGTCTTCCAGCAGGCCGTCGGCATCAACGTGGTCTTCTACTACTCGAATGTCCTGTGGGAGGCCGCCGGATTCGACGAGAGTCAGGCGTTCCTCACCTCCACGATCACGTCGGTCATCAACATCGTCACCACGCTCGTCGCGATCGCGCTGGTCGACCGCGTAGGACGGAAGCCGCTGCTGCTCGTCGGCTCCGTGGGCATGACGGTGACTCTCGCGACGGTCGCGGTGTGTTTCAGCCAGCTGACCGACAAGATGGAGAACGGCCACCCGGTCGTCAAGGACGGCGAGGTGGTGCAGACTCTGCCCGGCTCGTGGGGCATCGTCGCGCTGATCGCCGCGAACGCGTTCGTCGTGTTCTTCGGAATGAGCTGGGGACCGGTCGTGTGGGTGCTGCTCGGCGAGATGTTCCCGAATCGCTTCCGTGCGGCCGCGCTCTCCTTGGCCGCGGCGGGCCAGTGGGCGGCCAACTGGACCATCACGATGACGTTCCCCGCCATCAAGGACTTCAGCCTCACGTTCGGGTACTTCATGTACGCGGCGTTCGCGTTCGCGTCGTTCCTGTTCGTCGCGAAGTTCGTGCCCGAGACGAAGGGGCGGACGCTCGAGGACATGGACGAGCTGGCGGGCGTGACGCACGACGACCGGTGACCGTGCCAACGGTTGGTGATAAGTTCAGCAACTGTGAGTCGTGCGACATCGGTCCGTCTGTCCCTGCAAGCCCGCGCCCAGCGCCCCGCCATGAAGGCGCTCGGCCTGCTGCCGCGCGGCGTCCTCGCGGGACTCTCGCGCGTCACGCGCACCAACTCCGACGGTGAGCGGCTCGCGCCGGAGATGGCTGTCATCGCGGCGGCGGCGCGTCATGTTCCGGGCGCCGCGCTGCTGAACGGCGACGTCGCCCAGTCGCGGACCATCCTGGATCAGACGTCGGCGTCGATGGCCCAGACCTTTCCGCCGTTCGCGGTGGAAGAGGATCTGACGATCCCGTCTCCTGACGGCCCGATCCCGGCCACCCGGTACCGCGTGAGCGAGGCGGGCGCTCGGGGCCTCATCCTGTTCCTCCACGGCGGCGGGTTCGTCGTCGGCAGTCGTGCCAGCCACGACTCGCTGGTCCGAGCCCTGGCAGTCGCGTCCGGGGCGGACGTCCTGTCCGTCGACTATCGACTGGCGCCCGAGCACGTCTTCCCCGCAGCGGTCGACGATTCGGTTGCGGCGTTCCGCTACGCAGTCGAGAAGGCATCCGACTGGGGACTCGATCCGCGACGCATCGTCGTTGCGGGCGACTCGGCGGGAGGCAACCTGAGCGCGGTCGTGGCTCAGCAAGTCCGGGACGACGCCGTCCAGCCGTGCCTCCAGCTCCTGATCTACCCGGTCACGGACGTGTCGACGAAGCGCGGCTCCATCAAGGAGTTCTCGGAGGGTCTGTTCCTGACCGAGGCCGACATGGAGTTCTTCATCGACACGTACCTGCCGTCGCGGGACATGATCGACGATCCGCGTGCGTCCCCGCTGAAGGGTGAACTGAAGGGACTGCCGCCGGCCTATGTGGTGGTGGCGGGTTTCGATCCGCTGCGCGACGAGGGCCTCGACTACGCCGCCGCGCTCGAACGCGCGGGAGTGGACGTGACGGTCAACCGCGCGAGCGGCATGATTCACGGTTTCGCCAACATGGGACTCATCAGTCCCGCCGCGCGCGACGTGGTCGCGGCGATGGCCGCCGCCGCCGGTGCGGCCATGGACTCCGTCGCCTGACGTCGCCCCTCCCCGGTGGGCGCGGCCACGGACGCCGTCCCCCGACGCCGTCGCCCCTCGCCGGTGGCTCCTCGCCGTGGCCCGACGCCGTGGCTCCTCGCTGTGGCCCCGTCGCCGGTGGCTTCTCGCCGTCGCCCCTCCCCGGTGGTTGAGCCGACGACGAGCGCCAGCGAGGAGGACGGTCGAAACCACGCACCAGATTCGCCGATTCTCGTGCGATTCGCTTGGTTTCGACTCGTCGCCTCGGCTGACGCCTCGCAGTCGGCGCAATCACCGGAATGGGTCGTGAGCAGGCGATGAGCGGATCGATCTTCCCAGCACCTAGACGGTGACTTTCACTTTCGGCATCGATTGCGCGACGACCGCGCCCAACGCCACCAGCCCGATCATGACGAGCATCGCGATGCGGTACGCGTCGTCGAATCCCGACGACTCCGACACCGTGCTGTAGACGGTTCCGATCACTGCCGCACCCACGGCCACCGACAGCGCCTGAACGGTGTTGAACACTCCCGACGCGGCACCTGCATGCTCGACGGGAACGTCGTTGAGCACCAGCAGGCCGGCTGCTCCGACGATCAGACCGAAGCCCAGACCCGCCACGGCCAGTGCGACAGCGA
Source organism: Gordonia sp. (in: high G+C Gram-positive bacteria) (assembly GCA_030152405.1). Classification (GTDB taxonomy): domain Bacteria; phylum Actinomycetota; class Actinomycetes; order Mycobacteriales; family Mycobacteriaceae; genus Gordonia. The sequence goes on from JASLJL010000504.1 coordinate 2,451, forward strand.
ACCAGAGGCCGGGATGAGCGGAGCCGTTCGCGACGATCATCGATGTCATACCGGTGATCTGGACGGCTGCACCCG
>JASLJL010000528.1 GCA_030152405.1 Gordonia sp. (in: high G+C Gram-positive bacteria)
TCCAGTAATGAAGGCACGGACTCGCCCGACCACTAGAGTGGAGGCAGGGCTGGTCGTATCTTCAGCCGCGGCTACGCGGCAACGACCGGGGCGCAAGCAATCGAGGGAGAACGATGTTCGAACGGTTCACCGACCGCGCACGCCGGGTTGTCGTCCTGGCGCAGGAAGAAGCGCGGATGCTCAACCACAACTACATCGGCACGGAGCACATCCTGCTGGGCCTCATCCACGAGGGTGAAGGCGTGGCGGCGAAGGCTCTCGAGTCGCTCGGCATCTCGTTGGAGGCCGTGCGTAGTCAGGTCGAGGAGATCATCGGCCAGGGCCAGCAGGCTCCGTCCGGTCACATCCCGTTCACTCCGCGGGCGAAGAAGGTCCTGGAGCTCAGCCTGCGCGAAGCGCTGCAGCTCGGTCACAACTACATCGGCACCGAGCACATCCTGCTCGGCCTGATCCGCGAGGGCGAGGGCGTCGCCGCCCAGGTGCTCGTCAAGTTGGGCGCCGACCTGAACAGCGTCCGTCAGCAGGTCATCCAGCTGCTGTCGGGCTACCAGGGCAAGGAGCCGGAGACGGCGGGCACCGGAGGTCGGTCGAACGACGCGGGCACGCCGTCCACGTCGCTGGTCCTCGACCAGTTCGGTCGCAATCTGACGACCGCGGCGTCCGAGGGCAAGCTCGACCCGGTGATCGGCCGTGAGAAGGAAGTCGAGCGGATCATGCAGGTCCTCTCGCGCCGCACCAAGAACAACCCGGTCCTCATCGGCGAGCCCGGCGTCGGCAAGACCGCCGTCGTCGAGGGCCTGGCGCAGGCGATCGTCAACGGCAACGTCCCGGAGACGCTCAAGGACAAGCAGCTCTACACTCTCGACCTCGGATCGCTGGTCGCGGGCAGCCGCTACCGCGGTGACTTCGAGGAGCGCCTCAAGAAGGTGCTCAAGGAGATCAACACCCGCGGCGACATCATCCTGTTCATCGACGAGCTGCACCAGCTCGTCGGCGCGGGCGCCGCCGAGGGTGCGATCGACGCGGCCAGCATCCTGAAGCCGAAGCTGGCTCGTGGCGAACTGCAGACGATCGGCGCCACCACACTCGACGAGTACCGCAAGTACATCGAGAAGGACGCCGCGCTCGAGCGTCGGTTCCAGCCGGTCCAGGTCGGCGAGCCGTCGGTGGAGCACACCATCGAGATCCTGAAGGGTCTGCGCGACCGGTACGAGCAGCACCACAAGGTGTCCATCACCGACGGTGCGCTCGCCGCAGCCGCATCGCTGGCGGACCGCTACATCAACGACCGCTTCCTGCCAGACAAGGCGATCGACCTCATCGACGAGGCCGGCGCCCGCATGCGCATCCGCCGGATGACTGCTCCGCCAGACCTGCGCGAGTTCGACGATCGCATCGCCGACGCGCGCAAGGAGAAGGAGTCGGCGATCGACGCGCAGGACTTCGAGAAGGCCGCCAGCCTCCGCGACAAGGAGAAGAAGCTCGTCGCCGAGCGCGCCGACCGCGAGAAGCAGTGGCGTGCGGGCGACCTCGACGTCGTCTCCGAGGTCGATGACGAGCAGATCGCCGAGGTCCTCGGCAACTGGACCGGCATCCCCGTCTTCAAGCTCACCGAGGAGGAGACCAAGCGTCTGCTCCGCATGGAGGACGAGCTGCACAAGCGGATCATCGGCCAGGAGGACGCCGTCAAGGCCGTCTCGAAGGCGATCCGCCGCACGCGCGCAGGTCTGAAGGACCCGAAGCGTCCCTCGGGCTCGTTCATCTTCGCCGGTCCGTCCGGTGTCGGTAAGACCGAGCTGTCGAAGGCGTTGGCGAACTTCCTGTTCGGCGAGGACGACGCGCTCATCCAGATCGACATGGGCGAGTTCCACGACCGGTTCACCGCGTCGCGCCTGTTCGGTGCGCCTCCCGGCTACGTCGGCTACGACGAGGGCGGCCAGCTCACCGAGAAGGTCCGTCGCAAGCCGTTCTCAGTCGTGCTGTTCGACGAGATCGAGAAGGCGCACCCGGAGATCTACAACACGCTGCTCCAGGTGCTGGAAGACGGGCGTCTCACCGACGGCCAGGGCCGCACGGTCGACTTCAAGAACACCGTCCTCATCTTCACGTCCAACCTGGGCACGTCCGACATCTCCAAGGCCGTCGGCATGGGCTTCAGCAAGGACGACGGCCGTGGTTCCAACTACGACCGGATGAAGCAGAAGGTCAACGACGAGCTGAAGAAGCACTTCCGCCCCGAGTTCCTGAACCGCATCGACGACGTCATCGTGTTCCACCAGCTCAAGCAGGACGAGATCCTGGAGATGGTCGACCTGATGATCGGTCGTGTCGAGAACCAGCTCAAGGCCAAGGACATGGCCATCGAGCTGACCGAGCGGGCCAAGAACCTGTTGGCCAAGCGCGGATTCGATCCGGTGCTCGGTGCGCGCCCGCTGCGTCGCACCATCCAGCGCGAGATCGAGGATCAGCTGTCGGAGAAGATCCTCTTCGAGGAGATCAAGGCGGGTCAGATCGTCCTGGTCGACGTCGAGGGCTGGGACGGCGAAGGCGACGGCGAGGACGCGACCTTCACCTTCACCGGTTCGGAGAAGCCGCGGACCATCCCCGACGACGCGGTGGAGCTCACGAAGACGGCAGGCACCGGCGACGACGTCGCCTGACCTGCATTTGGATTCAAACGGTCGACGGCCGGCGGGGCGGCGGCCTCGACCAGCGCGGCGTCCGGCAGCGGGGGCTTGTTCTCGCCCACGAAGCTGAACGTCGCCTCGTCACCCTCGCCGGTCGCGTCGACCAGCACGATCTGACCGGGGCGCAGCTCGCCGA
>JASLJL010000001.1 GCA_030152405.1 Gordonia sp. (in: high G+C Gram-positive bacteria)
ACGGGATCGACACATCGACGCTGCCCACGTACTTCGCCGACGCCGGTTCGCCGGCCATCGTGATGTCGCCGGAGATCTTCGCGGGCGCACCGGTGACCGATGCGTCCATGCGGCCGCTGATCGACTCGCCCGACCGGGTGAAGACGCAGGTGCGGGGAATCTCCAGGTCACCGGGACGCACCGCGGTGACCGCCTTCGGCAGGTTCTCCGCCGCGATGCCCTGCTTGGTGACCACGGTGACGGTGTCACCGTCGAGCGCGAACGATTCGAGCACACCGTGATCGGCGTTCGTCGCCTTGAGCAGGTCACGCCAGTACTGTTCGTCGCTGAGCAGCGCCCACAGTTCCGTCACAGAGAACGGGTACGTCACCGAATGCTCGAAGTTGCTCGCCATGGGTGAGAGGTTACCGTTACCGACATGACCCACGCACAGCTCCTGTCCGCGTACACCACCCTGCGGCTGGGCGGACCGGCTCGAGCAGTGATCGAGTGCACCGAGACCAGCGAACTCGTGGACGTCGTGACTCGCCTCGACCGGGCGGGCGAGCCGATCCTGTTGATCGGCGGCGGATCGAACCTCGTCATCGGCGACGACGGGTTCGCCGGCACCGCGGTGATCGTCCGCAGTTCACAGATCGAGTTCGGGTCCGACGACACCGGGCCCTTCGTGACCGCCGCCGCCGGAACCGACTGGGACACCCTGGTCGCGTCGACCGTGGACGCGGGTCTCGGCGGGTTGGAATGCCTCTCCGGCATCCCCGGCGCGGCAGGCACCACCCCCGTGCAGAACGTCGGCGCCTACGGCGTCGAGGTGGGCGACCTGCTGCGGGGCGTCGAACTCCTCGACCGCGCGACGGGTGAGCGGTCGTGGGTGTCGCCGTCCGACCTCGGCCTCGGGTACCGGACGTCGAAGCTCAAGGGCACCGACACCCACGTCGTCCTGACGGTGAGCTTCCGTCTGAACGCCGACGGGGTGTCTCAACCGATCGCTTACCGTGAACTGGCCCAACGCCTCGGCGTCGCCGAAGGCGAGACCGCGGCGGCCGATCGGGTCCGCGAGGTGGTGCTGGCGCTGCGTGCCGGGAAGGGCATGGTGCTCGACGCCGACGACCACGACACGTGGAGCGCGGGTTCGTTCTTCACCAACCCGGTGATCGGCGACGACCGCATCGACGAGGTCATGACGGCGATCGTCCGGAAGGTCGGCGACGACGTCCGGATTCCCCGCTTCCCGGCGGACGGCGGCTCCAAGCTGTCGGCGGGTTGGCTCATCGAACGAGCCGGTTTCACGCGGGGCTACCCGGCGGAGGACGCTCCCGCCCGACTGTCGACCAAGCACACGCTGGCCCTCACCAATCGCGGCGCCGCGACGAGCGCCGACCTGGTGACCCTGGCCGCCGACGTGCGAGACGGGGTGCGCGACGCATTCGGCGTCGACCTGCACCCCGAGCCCGTCTTCGTCAGCTGTTCACTGCCTCGCTGACGTCGCCGAGGACGGCGTCCAGCACGGCGTTGAAGGCTGCCGCACGCTCGAACGGCACCATGTGTCCCGCACCGGGGAACTCGGTGTACGAGTGCAGCACCCCGTTGCCGCGGAGGACGTCGGCCATCTCCCGCGAGTGCTCCACCTTGGTCAGACGATCCTTCGCACCGACGACCACTGCGGTCGGCACGGAGATCCGTTCGAGGCCGGCGACCACGTCGAGGGTGTACATGGCCGTGCCCCACGCGCCGCGCGCCGACGGTGAACACGCCGCGAGCTGCTTGTCGGTGAAGTCGACGTGCGCCTGCCGGGCGACCGGGCCGAGCGCCACGTAGTGCGCGATCCGCGCGCTCAGATCATTGCTGGCCAGCGGGAGCGGCAGCGAGACGAACGCCCGCTCCACCAGCGGCTCGGCCGGGCGGAGCACTCGCGGCAGCTCGGGCACGAGCTGCTGACGCTGGACGACGTCCTTCGCGGCCGTCGAGGTGAGGACGATCGCCGAGATCTTCTCCTCCATGCCGGAGCTGAACTGAGCGGCCCACGACATGATCGTCATTCCGCCCATCGAGTGGCCGACGAGGATCGCGCGCTTCCCGTCCGGGACCATCTCCTCGAGCACGGTCTGCAGGTCCTGACCGAGGAGTTCCACGGACGGACGCACCGACCCCATCTCCGACAGCCCGTGCCCGCGGTGGTCGTAGGCGATGACCGCGCGCTTGCCCGCGAAGTGGTGGAACTGCGGGTTCCAGAACCCGGTGTTGCACGTCCAGCCGTGGATGAAGACGATCACCTCGTCGGACGCGTCGACGTCGCCGAGGGTCGCCACATGCAGCAGCGCGCCGTCCGGCGTCCCGACGACCGACGACCTCGGCGCCTTCGCAGGCGGGGCGACGAGCGGGTCGGGACCGTCCTGCACCGGCGCCGGGTACTTGTACGCCTCCCGCAGGATCAATGCGCCGACCACGCCCAGCTCGGCCGCGACGGCGCCGCCGGCGAGGCCTGCGCCGATGAGGGCGGCCTTCCCTAGTCCACGCCAGTTCACGTCAACCATGAGTGTTCCTCTCAGTGCGCGGCGTCAGTCGTCCGACGACGTCGCGGGGTCTTTCGACTTGTCGAAGAGCGAGCTCGCCTCGCCCACTGCGCGAGAGATCTCGTCGTCGAGTGCCTTGCTGAAGGCCGACTCGACGATCTCGTGCGCCATCGGACGCACGGTCTGAATGAGTTCGGCGATCCGCGTGAACGTCTGGTCACCCAGGTCAGGCAGGTTCTCGTCGAAATACTTGTCCGTGATCAGCGAGACGAAGCTGTGTGCGACGTCCGCCAGATCCTGTTCCACCCGCACCCACATGTCGAGCAGCACATCGATGTCGATGCCCGCCTTGACGAGGGCCTCGGCACTGCCGAGCACCTCCGGGTTGCGGACCGCGTAGTGCGCGCCGTCCTTCGTCAGGAGACCGAGTTTCTGGCTGATGCCGATCGCGCGGTCCGACGCGCCGAGCGACTTGCGCAGCTCGGTGATCGTGATGGTCGCCGCACGTTTGATGCTCATGAAGCGGCTCGCCTTCGGCGAATCGCGGAGCACGTGCTCCACCTTCATCCCGTAGTGCGCCGCGTGCAGCAGCTCGCTGATGGTCGCGAACGTGTAGCCGCGCTCGAGCATCCGCGAGATCAGATTGAGCCGCACGAGATGCTCGTCGGAGTACCACCCGGTTCGACCCCGGATCGCGGGAGCGGGCAGCAGCCCGCGGTCCTGATACACGCGGATGTTGCGGACGCTGACGCCCGACACCTGGGCCAGGTCGTTGATGCGGTACTCGGTCATGCCAGATCCTGGGCGATGCTCATCCGAGCTTCCGGAACCAGTTGCGGTGCAGCACCTCGTCCACGCGAACGCGCACGTCGACGATGTACACCATCGCGGCCACGACTCCCACCAGGAACAGCACCATCATTCCGAGACCGCCGACCACGAACAGCCAGATCAGCGCATTGGCACCAGCCAGCAGCGCGACCCAGAACGTCTTCGACTGCGCGTCCACAGCGGTGAACGCATCGGGCCTCGTCGCCACGGCGTGGATCAGCGCGACCAGAGCCGACAACCCGGCGATCACACCGAGCGCCAGCACCAGATACATCTGAGCGTTGCGGACGACTTCTTCTACAGTCACCAGGCCACCTTACCCACGAGCGTTGTCAACGTCGGTCGGCGCATCGGCCGCCGAGTCCCCGTCCGTCGCGTTCTCACGACGGAATGAGTCGTAGATCTCCAGGAGCATCTGCTTCTGCCGCTCACTGATCGAGTCGTCGACGAGCAGAGCGTCGCGCACCGGGCTCGCCGGCCGCTCCTCCAGGATTCCGGCTCGGACGTACAGCACCTCGGCGGACACCCGGAGTCCCTTGGCGATCTGCGCGAGCACATCCGCGGACGGCTTGCGGAGCCCGCGCTCGATCTGCGACAGATACGGATTGCTGACGCCCGCGCGCTCGGCCAGTTGGCGGAGCGACACCTGGGCCGACAGTCGCTGCGTTCGGATGAATGCCCCGATGTCCTGTGCCGCGGCCGCGACCGCTTCGGCGGTGCTCGCGTCGTCCGACGGCTCGTTCTTCTCGGAGGTCTTGCTGTGGCTGCTCACGTTCGATACCTGTTCTCCCTTAGAAGTCCAGTGTGCCGAACGCGTGCTAGCAAGTGCAAGCACGCCGCCGCGCCCACTGCCGACCGGAGAACCGAGACCGTCGGATCAGTGGAAGAGGAGGACCGAGACCGTGTAGATGACCAGGCCCGCGAGAGAACCGACCACCGTGCCGTTGATGCGGATGAACTGGAGGTCGCGGCCCACCTGCAGCTCGATCTTCCGGCTCGTCTCCTCGGCGTCCCATCCGCGGACGGTGTCGGTGATGACGGAGATGATCTCGGTGGAGTAGTTCTCCGCGACGTGGCGGGCGATCCGCGCTATCCACGTGTTCATCTTGTCCTGCAGCGGCTGATCGTCGCGGATCCGGACTCCGAGCCGGACGACGGCGTCGGAGATCGACGTGCGCAACGTGGACGACGGGTCGTCGAGCATCTGCTCGATGACGTCCTTGCCCGCCTGCCACGCGGTGGAGGCGGCGCCGTTCACCTCGTCGCGTCCGAGGAGTTCGGCCTTGATGCCCTCGAACTTGGCGATGGTCTCCTCGTCGTACTGCAGTTCGTGGGCGAAGTCCTTCACGAAGTCGTGCATCGCACGCCGCACGTCGTGCTCCGGCTCGGATCTCACCTTGTAGGTGAACTCGGTGAGCTCCCGGTAGATCTTGTCGCCGACCATGTTGTTCACGAAGTTGGGCACCCACGCCGGACCGTCGCGGTCGACGACCCGGTCGATCAGCTCACTGCTCCCCAACGCCCACTCGTGAGCCCGGTCGCACAGCATCTGCACGATCGGTTCCACTCGGTCCTCGTCGACGAGCTGCTCCAGGATCCGGCCCAGCGGCGGCGCCCACAACGGTTCGGCGGCCCACTTCAGCACCGCCTGAATGAACTTCTCGACGTCCTCGTCACGCAGCATCTCCGAGCCCAGTCGGATGGCCCGCGACACCTCGTCGTTGACGCGGCCCGCGTTCGCCGGATCGGCCACCCACCCCGACACCCTCCGCGGCAGATCGAGGGCGACGGCGCGGTCGACGATCACCTCCGGCGTCATGAAGTTCTGCTCCACGAACTCGCCGAGCTGCTCGCCGATCTGGTCCTTCTTGCGCGGAATGAGCGCCGTGTGCGGGATCGGAATGCCGAGCGGCTGCCGGAACAGGGCCGTCACCGCGAACCAGTCGGCGAGCGCGCCCACCATGCCGGCCTCCGACGCGGCGCGCACGTAGCCGACCCACGCCGCGGTGTCCGCGCCGTCCCGGTCCTCGATCCACCGCATCACGAAATACACGACGGCCGCGCCGATGAGCAGCCCCGTCGCGACGATCTTCATCTTCCGCAGGTCACGTGCGCGTTGCTCGTCCCCCGCCGCGTCGAACCCGGCAGGCGACGAATTCCTCAGTTGAGACTGCGGCCCCAAGGTTGTCGACACTCCACCAGTCTTCCCGAACACGCACTAGTGTTGCCAGGTGATGCCTAACCTCAACCCGCTGTCGTCCGCTTCGGTCGCAGTGAACGCCGCACGCACGCTCACTCGCGAACTCGAACAGCGCATCCTCGTGCCCGCAGTCGAAGCCGTGACGTCCGACGGACGCAAGCAGCGGTGGGAGAAGCACAAGCAGCACCGGCGTGCGGAGCTCACCTGGGGCACCATCGAGGCCATCCGCGCGCTCGGACCCGAGGCCGGGATGGACGAGATCGCCACCCACATCGGAGTGTCGAAGACCGTGCTGTACCGGTACTTCGCCGACAAGAACGATCTTGCCGCCGCCGTCACCGTGACGTACATGGAGTCGACACTGCTGCCGAAGGTGACCGACGCGCTCTCGGACGACCTCGTCGACTACGACCTCGTGCGCGCCGTGATCGGCGCCTACGTGGAGTCCGTCGCCGAGGACCCCAACCTCTACGTGTTCACGACGGGCCGGGCCGCGGGAAGCCGGTCGATAGCGCACACCGAACGCATCTTCACCGGTGCCGTCGCGTCGACGTTGGAGGCGCGACTGGCCGCTCGCGGCGCCGTGACGACCGGATCGCGCACGTGGGCCGCGGCGATCGTCGGCGCGATCATCCGCGCCGTGGACGACGTCCTCGCGCACGGAGACGGCTCGACACCGCAGCTCGTCGACGAGCTCACCATGCTGGTGTGGGGCGGGCTGGTCGGCATCGTCGCCCGCGACGGCGACCCCGCGGCGTTCGCCGCCGATCCCCTGCCGATGCCGCCGATCATCCCCACCGAGGAGAGTTGATGCCCGCACTGCAGACCGCCGAACTCCGAGCACGGACCGTCGGACCGATCGCAGACGTCGACTCCTCGTCGACGCCCGGCTACGACGGCGACAAGAAGTCCGGGACCGAAGACCTCGCCACCCTGGGCGCCGAGCTGGCCGGTCTGCAGGAGAAGTTGTTCGCGGACGGACGGACCGGCGGTTCGCGCTCGGTGCTGCTGGTCCTGCAGGGCATGGACACCGCGGGCAAGGGCGGAATCGTGCGTCACGTGGGCGGACTGCTGGATCCGCAGGGCCTCAAGGTGACCGACTTCGGCCGTCCGACCGACGAGGAACTGGCTCACGACTTCCTGTGGCGCATCCGCAACGCACTGCCGCGACCCGGCCAGATCGGGATCTTCGACCGCTCCCATTACGAGGACGTCCTCCCGGTCCGCGTCCACTCACTGGTGCCCGAAGACGTGTGGCGTCCCCGATTCGACGAGATCAACCGCTTCGAGGCGGAACTGTCGGACTCCGGGGTGACGATCGTGAAGTGTCTGCTCACCGTGTCCAAAGACGAACAGCAGGCGCGGCTCGCCGAACGCCTCGAGCGGCCGGACAAGTACTGGAAGTACGACCCCAACGACGTGGACGAACGCGCGAAGTGGGACGACTACCTCATCGCATACCAGGACGTCCTCGACCTGACCGACACCGACGTCGCTCCGTGGCACCTGATTCCGGCCGACCGCAAATGGTTCGCACGCCTGTCGGTGGCTCAACTCCTCCTGAACGCGCTCACCTCGCTCGATCTGTCGTGGCCGCAAGCCGACTTCGACGTCGAGGCCGAGAAGAAGCGCGTCGCCGCGATGGCCTGATCGCCGCCCGACCAGCACGCGAAAGACCCCGCCACCGGCAGAGAGGGTGGCGGGGTCTTTCGGCTGAACTCTACGTGGGTGGAACCCTCACTCGGGTCGAACCCCCTGCTGAGTCGAACTCCTACTGAGTCGAACTCCTACTTGGCGGCCGGAGCCTTCTTCGCGGGAGCAGCCTTCTTGGCCGGAGCGGCCTTCTTGGCGGCGGCGGCCTTCTTGGCAGGCGAAGCGGCGGCGGTGCGAGCCTTGGCCTCGACGGTGCCTGCGGCGCCCGCGACCTTCTCGGCGGCGGCGTTGCTGTCGGCCTTGACCTTGGCTGCGGCCTGCTCGACCTTCACCGCGGTCTCCTCGACCTTGGTGGACGCCTCGGAGAGGTCCACGGCAGCGTCCTCGACCTTGTCGGCGGCGAGGCCGACGAGGCCGGCTGCACGCTCACCGACGGCACGGGTCTGCGACGAGACGGCGCCCAGCGCGTCCTCGGTGAGGTCGACGGCGTCGTTGTACGCCTTCTCCACGCGGGTCAGGTTCTCCGAGACCACGGCGTTCTCGCGGAGGCGTGCGACGGCGGTCTCGCCGCGCTCAGCCAGCGTGTTGTAGAGGTTGGTGGCGCGCTCCACGTAGGGATCGGCGGCCTTGCGCAGCTCGTCGGTGCTCAGCTTCTCGCGGAGCTCGTCGATGGTCGGGAACTCGGTGGGGAGCTCCTCGATGCGGCTGCGGGTCGCCTCGAGGCGGGTACGGGTCGCTTCGCGGCGGGCCTCGGCGCGGGTGCGCAGGTCGGCGAGGGCGTCCTTGACTTCCTGGACAGCAGCGTCGCCGGCGCCAACGACTGCGAAGACCGGGGTGGGGATGGTGCGTTCGGCGGTGCTCATGAGAACTCCTAGTTCACGTTTGTTTCTGACACTACGAGTATCGCGTCTCTTGCTAGCAGGAGCAAGCACTGTGCTAGCAAAAGTGTGGAGGATCACGACGTGGAAGAAAACATGTGAGACTGATGTTATTGCGCCCCTGACCTGCGAACTCAGTTTTGCTGAGAGGTTGCCGCGACTCGTGTCGACTGGTCGTACGACTGCTAGCAGAATGCCTGCCGCACACGACCGACCGAGTCAGGATGCGACGGCGACGTGATCGGAGTAGCGGTAGAAGCCGTGGCCCGACTTCTTGCCCAGGCGACCGTCGTCGACCATGCGGACGAGCAGTTCGGGCGGCGAGTACAGCGCTTCGCCGAACTCGGCGTGCATCTTGTCGGCGATCGCCTTGACGGTGTCCAGTCCGACCAGGTCGGCGAGTTTGAGCGGCCCCACCGGGTGCGCACACCCGAGGACCATGGCCTTGTCGACGTCGTCGA
>JASLJL010000038.1 GCA_030152405.1 Gordonia sp. (in: high G+C Gram-positive bacteria)
CGTCGAACCCTTCCCGTTGAGCGTGACGCACGGCCGCCATGTTCCGCGCGTAGCTGAGTGCCTTGGCGCCCGCGAGCTCCCACGGCTGCGACGACGAGGGATCGACCCCGCGCGGCAGCAGGGTCACCGTCACACCGTCTCGACGCGCCTGCGCGGCGCGCGCGGGCACCGGAGTCACCGTGAGATAGCGGGTGGGCGGACCGCCCGACTCGCGACCGCGCGAGTAGACGATGCGCAGACAGGCGTCGTCCGGCGACGACCACTCCCCGACCGCGACGGCGGCCGCCTCACTGAGCGCATGCACGTCCACCCGGGGCAGGTCGAGCGACTGAGCCCCGCGTTCGAGGCGTCGAAGGTGCTCGTCGAGGAGCCGGGGAACGCCGTCGCGGATCAGGATCGTCTCGAACACTCCGTCGCCGCGCAGCGCGGCCAGGTCGTCCGCATGCAGGAACGGGGCCTCGCCGTCACGTACTCGTCCCTCGCCGTCAACCACGATCACGTCACCGACAGTAGACTTCAGACCATGCCTGCGGAATCCGTCCACCCCGCCCGTTCTGCGATTCTGGCGGCCGCCGCCGACGCCGTCCCCACCCCGGACGACGACCTCAGCCCCGGCGTCGCCTGGCACTACGGCGATCCGCTCGGCGAACAGCGGGCGGCGTCCCGCGGCGTCGTCGTGGTGGACCGCAGCGACCGGAGCGTCATGGAGATCGCCGGCCCGGAACGGCTCACCTGGCTGCACACCGTGTCGTCGCAGCACGTGTCCGGACTGCAGGATCGACACAGCGCCGAGAACCTCTCCCTCGACCTCAACGGCCGAGTGGAGGACCACTTCGTCTTGACCGACATCGACGAGGTCACCTGGGTCGACACCGAACGATTCCGCGGACCGGCGCTCACCGACTTCCTCACCAAGATGGTGTTCTGGGCCCAGGTCACCCCCGCCCCCCGCGACGACATGGCCGTCCTCACTCTGATCGGACCGCAGGTCCGAGTCGGTCCCGTCGCAGATCTCCTCGAGATCCCGGCCGACGCCGACGTCTACACGGCGGGCGATCTCCCCGAGCGCCACCACGACGACGAGCCGCTCGGCTTCTGGCGAGTCATGCCGCCCATCGGCGAGGGCCGCACGCTCCCCGTCGTCGACCTCGTGGTGCCGCGTGACGATCTCGCCGCGTGGTGGACCGCGATCACGTCGGCAGGCGCACGCCCGGCCGGAATGTGGACGTACGAGGCCCTGCGGACCGCCGCCGGTCGGGCTCGCCTCGGGATCGACACCGACGAGCGCACCATCCCGCACGAAGCAGACTGGATCGGCGGTCCCGACGAACACGGCGCCGTTCATCTGGAGAAGGGCTGCTACCGGGGCCAGGAGACCGTCTCGCGGGTCGCGAACATCGGCCGCGCCCCACGTCGGCTCGTTCTCCTGCACCTCGACGGCGCGTCCGATGCCCGCCCGGCTCCCGGCGACCCGGTGTCGTCGGGTGGCCGCACCGTGGGACGCGTCGGCACCGTCGTCGACCACTTCGAACTCGGGCCGATCGCGCTCGCTCTCGTCAAACGTGCGGTCCCGGTCGACGCCGTGTTGATCGTCGGCGACCCGGAGACCGGAGCGTCCGCTCGGATCGACGCCGATCGGTTCGTGCCGGACGACACCGTTCCGGCGGGTCGTGCGGCACAGGATCGTCTTCGCGGAAGGTCCTGACCATGCCCGAATCGCCGATGTGACCCTCCTCGCCGACGCCCGGCCAGACCTGGGAAGATTTTGTCGCCGCCACGCGCTAGACTGTGAGTACGAGAATCACTAACGAATAGAACGGGGCCGCCACCACGATGGCCGCCCCGTCATTGTGCGAGGGGGTCCCATATGGGCCGCGGCCGGGCTAAAGCAAAGCAGACGAAGGTTGCACGGCAGCTGAAGTACTCTGCTCCGAACACCGACTTCGACAGCTTGCAGCGCGAGTTGTCCACCGGTGGAGGGCAGTCGTTCGGGACCGACGCATGGTCGGACGACGACAGCCGAAACAGCGAAGACGAGTGGCACCGCGCCTGACGCGCGACGTCACTCGACGCCTCCCCTCACCACGCTCTACCGCCCTTCGGGCGCGCTCAAGGAATTCTCGTTCACGCGCGTCCGGATGAGCACCGGTGAGTGCTGCTTCGGCGCAGTAGTCGAACACATACGAAAGCGGGCCCGGTCTCACGACCGGGCCCGCTTTCGTGTGTGCGTTCAGAAGCGCGCGTAGTCTCCGACGAGTTCCGCGCGGCCGGGAGCGGCGTCGGACCCGCGAGCTATCGAGCCGAGCACCCAGTTGTCGACGTGGCGTGCGGTGAGCACGGCCTGCGCACGGTCGGTGTCCTCCGGAGCGACGATCGCGACCATGCCGACACCCATGTTGAAGGTGCGCTCCATCTCCAGCCGCTCGACGCGTCCGCGCTGCGCGATCATCGAGAAGATCGGGGCGGGAGTCCACGAGCCGCGTTCGAGAACCGCTTCGAGCCCCTTCGGGAGCACTCGTCCGAGGTTGTCTGCGAGGCCGCCGCCGGTGACGTGCGCGTACGTGCGGACATCAGCCTCGGCCGCGAGCGCGAGGCAGTCCTTCGCGTAGATGCGGGTCGGCTCGAGCAGTTCCTCGCCGAGAGTCCGACCGAACTCCTCGACGTGACCCTCCAGATCGAGGTGACCGAGTTCGAGCAGCACCTTGCGGGCCAACGAGTAGCCGTTGGAATGCAGGCCCGACGATCCCATCGCGATGACCACGTCGCCGGGGCGCACGCGGTCCGGGCCGAGGATCGCGTCGGCCTCGACGACTCCCACACCCGTCGCGGAGATGTCGTAGTGACCGTCCTCCATGACGCCCGGGTGCTCGGCGGTCTCGCCGCCCAGGAGTGCACAGCCCGCGTCGACGCAGCCGTCCGCGATGCCCTTGACGATGTCGGCCACCATCTCCGGAATCACCTTGCCGACGGCGATGTAATCCTGCAGGAACAGCGGCTCGGCCCCGCACACGACCAGGTCGTCGACGACCATGGCGACGAGGTCGCGGCCCACCGTGTCGTGGACGCCCATCGCCTGAGCGACCGCCAACTTGGTGCCGACGCCGTCGGACGACGCGGCGAGTACCGGTTCCCGGTAGTCGCCCTTGAGGGAGAAGAGTCCGGCGAATCCGCCGAGGCCGCCGAGGACCTCCGGTCGCGTGGCGCGCTTGGCATGGGGCAGGAACAGTTCGACGGCGCGTTCACCCGCGTCGATGTCCACGCCGGCGGCCGCGTACGACGCACCGCCCCCGGCCAGCTGGTTGGCGGCAGACCCGTCCGTCATCGTCGTACTTCTCCTACACATTGTTGTCTGGGCGGACGCTCTGGAAGGCCGTCCGCCGCGTTTCACCGCACTCACGGTACCCGAGTGTCTCGGGGAATCTCTTGTCGTGACCGAACAGGTCAGGGCCGCATGACCGCGCTGACGTTGTCGTTCGGTGCGACCAGCGGGTCTGCCACCACGGCGTCGCCGTTCCGCATGGTCTCGAGAACCGCCTTGCCCATCGCGGTCTCGGTCGGCAGCTCGATCGGGTACTCGCCGTCGAAGCACGCGGCGCAGAGGTTGGACCGCTTCTCACCGGTGGCGGCGATCATCTCGTCGACGCTGATGTAGCCGAGGCTGTCGGCCCCGATGGCCTGACGGACCCCGTCGACCATGTGCTCCTCGGACTCCATGCCGTTGGCGATCAACTCGGCGGGTGACGCGAAGTCGATGCCGTAGAAGCAGGGCCAGCGGACGGGCGACGACGCGATGCGGACGTGCACCTCGGCGGCGCCTGCCTCACGCAGCATGCGGATGAGCGCGCGCTGGGTGTTGCCGCGGACGATCGAGTCGTCGACCACGACGAGTCGCTGACCGCGGATCACTTCGCGGAGCGGATTCAGCTTGAGTCGGATGCCGAGCTGGCGGATGGTCTGCGACGGCTGGATGAACGTGCGACCGACGTACGCATTCTTCATCAGGCCCTGGCCGTAGGGGATGCCCGACTCCTGCGCGAAGCCGACCGCCGCGGGCGTTCCGGACTCGGGCACGGGGATGACGAGATCGCCGACGGCGGGCTGCTCACGGGCGAGGCGCCGACCGATGTCCACCCGCGCCGAGTGCACCGAACGGCCGTGGATCACGCTGTCGGGGCGGGCGAGGTAGACGTACTCGAACACGCACGCCTTGGGCGTCGGGTTGGCGAACCGGGTCGACCGCACACCATCGGCGTCGATGGCCAGCAGCTCGCCGGGCT
>JASLJL010000105.1 GCA_030152405.1 Gordonia sp. (in: high G+C Gram-positive bacteria)
GTCGCTGAACCGGAAGTCGGCCAGCGCCTCGAGAACGCGGCCCGTGCCTGCGACGACGCCGTACCGTCTGCCGTCGGGCAGGCGTCGGGCGAAGACCTCGAACACGCAGGAACGATCCGCGGTCCCGGCGCGCAGGGCGGCCGAGATCATCGTCAGTTCGTACTGATCGGTGAGAAGCGCTGTAGCGGTCACGTTCGCTACCCTATTACTCATGGTGCGCGATGACGTGACGCCGGGCACGAGCACCGGCACCGCGGTTGCCGAACCCGAGGTCGTGACCGACAGACCATGGGTCACGGTTGTGTGGGACGACCCGGTCAATCTGATGAATTACGTCGCATACGTCTTCCAGAAGCTGTTCGGATACTCGGAGACGCGGGCGCGAGAGCTGATGATGCAGGTGCACAACGAAGGCAAGGCGGTCGTCTCCTCCGGAGATCGGTCGAAAGTCGAAGGCGACGTTCGGAAACTGCAGGCGGCAGGTCTGTGGGCGACGATGCAGCACGACTCATGAGGACGTGGCGGCGCACCGGGGCGGGATCGGATGTGCGGATCTGCTCCAACCTCGAGAGTTATGAATGCCAGCTGCTGGCGTCGATGGTCGAGTCGATCACCGAGATCCTCACCGAGCGCGGCGACTCCGCGCCTCGAGACGAGTTGTCCACGATGACCGGGATCGCGACCGGTCACTCGACCGCGCCCGACGACGTCACACTCGGTCGTCTCCTTCCTGACTTCCACCGGCCCGATCAGGAACCGGAGCTGACGGCCGCGTCGCTGTCGTCGGATCTCAACGGCGGGCTGCGCAGCGTCAACGAACCGAAGATCATCGACGCCAAACTCGAGGCGGCCGCGACGGTCCTCGACACCCTTCCGCCCGGCGGCGGCGACATCCGTCTCACCGAGGACGAGGCGGATCGGTGGCTCGCCGCACTCACCGACGTTCGGCTCGCACTCGGTGCGATGCTCGGGATCGACGACGAGCCGATGCGCCTGGGCCCGGATCATCCGCAGGCCGCCCACCGTGACGTGTACGACTGGCTGTCGGTGGTTCAAGGCCTGCTCGTCGAGGCGCTGATGGCGGACGAGTGGACGCAGACCGACTGGGACGTCGCCGAATGATCAGCGAGGCGGGCGATCGGATCACCGACGTCGACGGGGTGGAAGTGGGCCACGCGCACCGCATCGACGACGACGTCGTGGTCGCGACGCCGACCGAGCTCGGAGTCGGATGGGCCACCGGGAGCACGATCGTCCGGGTGCCCGCTGGATCGACCACCGCCGTCGACGTGCGCGGCGGCGGGCCCGGCACCCGCGAGACCGATCTCCTCGAACCCGGGAACAGTGTGCGCGGCGCCGACGCGATCCTCCTCACCGGCGGGAGCGCGTACGGGCTGGCCGCCGCGGACGGAGTGATGTCGGGCCTCGAATCGGCGGGTGTGGGTCTGCCCATGGACTTGCAGGGGCACGTCGTCCCGATCGTCCCCGGCGCGGTCATCTTCGACCTGCCCGTGGGGCAGTGGGAGAAGCGGCCCGACGCGGAGTTCGGTGCGCGTGCGCTCGACGCGTGCGGCACGGACTTCGAGGTCGGCTCGGTCGGAGCGGGGGCAGGCGCCCGCGCGGGTGTGCTCAAGGGCGGTGTCGGCACCGCGTCGCTGACTCTGGCGGACGGGCCGGGCCGTGGCCTCACCGTCGGCGCGCTCGTGGTCGCCAATCCGGTCGGCCAGGTCGTCGACCCGTCGACGGGGCTTCCCTGGGGTGCGGACGATCTGGCTCATCACGGTCTGCGGAACCCGACGGCGGGCGAACTCACCGGACTCCGCGAGCTGTCGGCCAAGGGCACAGTGCTCAACACGACGATCGGCGTGATCGCCACGGACGCGGCGCTGCCGGTGGCGGCGCTGCGTCGCCTCGCGATGGCCGGACACGACGGCCTCGCCCGCGCCATCCGACCCGCCCACTCGCCGCTCGACGGGGACACTCTTTTCGCTGTCGCGACCGGCCGCACGGCCGTCGACCCCGACAGCGCCGTTCCCATCCCGCCCGGCATGGAACCGGACACCGCCGTCGTCGCCGCACTGTCGGAGGCGTCCGCGATCGTCGTCCAACGGGCCATCGTGTCGGCGGTCATCACCGCGACGTCCGTCGCAGGCATTCCGGCCTACCGCGACGTGGT
This sequence comes from Gordonia sp. (in: high G+C Gram-positive bacteria), assembly GCA_030152405.1. Taxonomy (GTDB): domain Bacteria; phylum Actinomycetota; class Actinomycetes; order Mycobacteriales; family Mycobacteriaceae; genus Gordonia. The sequence goes on from JASLJL010000105.1 coordinate 2,177, forward strand.
CCCGTCCGCCTTCGCCCCGCCGACCGGAGCCGAGACGCCGTGATCCCAGAACCCACCCCGACTCCGGCGTCGCCGCGGAACCGATGGCTGCAGGCCTTGATCGCCGTCGCCGTGATGGCGGCGGTGCTGTTCGCCGTCGAAGTGGTCGACACCGTGATGAACGGGCGACTCGATCAACACGGCATCGAGCCGAGGACCTGGTCGGGGCTGATCGGCATCTTGTGGGCGCCTTTCCTGCACGCCGATTTCTCGCACCTGGTGGGAAATCTGTTGCCGGGTGTGGTGCTCGGGTTCTTCGTCGTCCTGTCCGGGCACGCGGTCGCGGTCACGGCGATCGTGTGGATCACGTCGGGCCTCGGGGTCTGGCTGATCTCGCCGTCGGACTCCGTCACGATCGGTGCGTCGGGAATCGTCTTCGGCTGGTTGGCGTTCTTGATCGTGCGTGGTGTGTTCAACCGCGACGTCTGGCAGGTTCTCGGCGGCGTCGTCGTGCTCTTCATCTACGGAGGGATCCTGTGGGGTGCTCTGCCGGGAACGGCGGGAGTGTCTTGGCAGGGGCATCTGTTCGGTGCGATCGGCGGCGTCCTCGCGGCGTCGGTCACCGCTCGTGACAGGCCGGAACGACCGGCAATCGACCAGGGAGGGTTCCGCTGAATCACGGACCGATCGGCATCTTCGACTCCGGAGTCGGCGGTTTGACGGTGGCGCGCGCCGTCATCGACCTGCTGCCCGACGAGGACATCGTCTACATCGGCGACACCGCCAACGGCCCGTACGGACCGTTGACGATCCCGCAGATCCGCGGGCATGCGCTCGCGATCGGAGACGAGTTGGTCCGCCGTGGCGTGAAGGCCGTCGTGATCGCCTGCAACACCGCGTCGGCGGCGATGCTGCGAGACGCTCGTGAACGGTACGCCCCGATCCCGGTCATCGAGGTGATCCTCCCCGCGGTCCGACGAGCAGTCGCGACCACCCGCAACGGGCGGATCGGTGTGCTCGGCACCGAGGCGACGATCGCGTCGCGCGCCTATCAGGACTCGTTCGCCGCGGCGCGCGACATGGACATCACCGCGGTCGCCTGCCCACGTTTCGTCGACTTCGTCGAACGCGGAGTCACCAGCGGACGGCAGATCGTCCAGCTTGCGCAGGGCTATCTCGAGCCACTGCAGGAGGCGGGCGTCGACACGGTCGTCCTCGGCTGCACCCACTACCCGTTGCTGTCCGGCGTGATTCAACTGGTGATGGGAGACGACGTGACGCTGGTGTCAAGCGCCGAAGAAACGGCGAAAGACACCTTCCGAGTGCTGACCGAGACGGATCAACTCCATCCGCACACCGGACGCGAGCCAAGCCGATTGTTTTCTGCCACAGGCGATCCCGAGAGTTTCGCCAAATTGTCGAAGCGTTTTCTCGGTCCGCAGATCGGTCACGTCGCCCACGTGTAGGCGTTGCGCTGTGACAGATTGCACCCTCGTGCCGTCGAGAATTCGTGGATCACGCGGCGGCCGTTCGATGCTTGATTCGCAAGGTCACATGGCAGAGTGGTCGACATGCGATTGACGGTGCTCGGGTGTTCGGGGAGTGTGAACGGCCCCGGTGCGGCGTGTTCGGGCTATCTCGTGCAAGCCGACGGGCATTCGCCTGTTCTCATCGATTGCGGCCATGGCGTCTTCGGTGAACTGCTGCAGCACGCGGACCCGAACAAGGTCGCCGTACTGCTCAGTCACCTTCATGCCGACCACTGCATGGACCTGCCCGCGATGCTGGTCTGGCGTCGTTGGGCGCCCGAGAGCGCGACCGAACGCTCGTTGTTGTTCGGTCCGAACGGAACGGCGTTGCGGATCGGGGCCGGCTCGTCGGAGTATCCGGGCGAGATCGACGACATCTCCGACACCTACGACGTCCGGGAGTGGGACGATCGTGTCGCGGTCGACGTCCACGGTCTCCGGATCGAGCCGTTCAAGGTCAACCACCCGCCGAGCACCTACGGGCTCCGGATCACCGGGCCCGACGGCGAGGTCCTGGCGTACAGCGGTGACACCGGCGTCTGCGACGAGGTCGTCGATCTCGCGCGCGAGGCCGACCTGTTCCTCTGCGAGGCGTCGTGGACGCACGATCCCGAGGTCCGGCCGAAGGGTCTGCACCTGTCCGGCGTCGAAGCGGGCCGAGTCGCCGCTGCCGCCGGCGTGCGGTCTCTGGCGTTGACCCACGTCGTCCCGTGGACCGATTCCGACGCGATCCTCGACGAGGCGTCCGGCGAGTACGCCGGCCCCCTCCAACTCGTCCACCAGGGCCAGATCATCGAGGTCCGCAAGCCCGTCTGACCTTCCCGCGGCACTTCTGGTTCCGGCTCCTCGTCGGGACGATGAGCGGCAACTGAAACTGCCGCGGGAGCCGACTGGTGTCGAGCGAACGATAGACTCGACGGCGTGAGCACACGAGAAGACGGCAGGGCCGACAACGAGCTTCGACCCATCAAGTTCACCCGCGGATTCACGTCGCATCCCGCGGGCTCGGTACTGGTGGAGTTCGGCAACACACGGGTCATGTGCACCGCATCGGTCACCGAGGGCGTGCCGTCGTGGCGGCGCGGCTCGGGCCTGGGCTGGCTGACCGCGGAGTACTCGATGCTTCCCGCAGCGACGCATGAGCGCAACAAGCGTGAATCGGTCCGCGGCAAGATCGGCGGACGCACACACGAGATCAGCCGCCTCGTCGGCCGATCGCTGCGTGCCTGCATCGATCTCGCGGCCCTGGGTGAGAACACCATCGCGATCGACTGCGACGTCCTGCAGGCCGACGGCGGCACCCGCACTGCCGCGATCACCGGCGCATACGTCGCGCTGTCGGACGCCGTGACGTGGCTCGGCGCGGCGGGCAAGCTCAACGACCCGCAGCCGCTGTCGTGCGTCATCGCCGCCATCAGCGTGGGCGTCGTCGACGGCCGGGTGCGCCTGGACCTCCCGTACGAGGAGGATTCGCGAGCCGAAGTCGACATGAACGTGGTCGCCACCGACGCCGGAACCCTCGTCGAGGTTCAGGGCACCGGCGAGGGCGCGACGTTCCCGCGACGCACCCTGGACGCGATGCTCGACGTCGCCGAGATCGGCATCGCGCAGATCGTCGAAGCGCAGCGTGCAGTGCTCGCCGAGCCGTACCCGGGCGTGCTGCCCGACGCCAAGTGAGCGGGCGCGTCCTCCTCGCCTCCGGCAACGCGAAGAAGCTCGCCGAGCTTCGCCGTGTCGTCGAAGCGGCCGGGATCACCGGGCTGGACGTGATCGGACTCGGCGACGTGGAGGCCTATCCCGAGCCCGTCGAGGACGGCGCGTCGTTCGAGGAGAACGCGCTGATCAAAGCACGCGAGGCGGTCTCGCGGACGGGCCTCCCGTCGCTCGCCGACGACTCCGGCATCTGCGTCGACGCACTCAACGGGATGCCGGGCATCCTGTCGGCGCGCTGGTCGGGCGGACTGGTCGCCGGCCGGAGCGTCGACGAGGGGAACAACGAACTGCTGCTGGCGCAGCTCGGCGACGTCCCGGCGCATCGACGTGGGGCGGCCTTCGTCTCCGTCTGTGCGCTGGTGCTGCCGGACGGTTCGGAGACCGTCGTGCGAGGGGAGTGGCGCGGCACAGTGGTCGCCGAACGGCGGGGAGCGGAGGGTTTCGGCTACGACCCGTTGTTCGTGCCCGATGACGCCGAGGCCACCGGCCGCACGTCGGCCGAGCTGAGCGCAGGGGAGAAGGATGCGCTCAGCCACCGGGGCAAAGCGCTCGCACAGCTGGTTCCCGCGCTGCGCGACCTCGCGTGATCACGCGAGGTTGAACTCTGCCTTCACTTCGCGCGTGCGGATGTGCTCGAAGTAGAACGACAGGAACGGGATGGTCCCGGCGATCGCTGTCAGGATCAGCTTGGGGAGCGGCCACCGCGCCTTGATGCTCAGGTCGACGGTGAAGATCAAGTACACGAAGTAGATCCACCCGTGGGCGATGCCGACCCAGCCGTAGCCGTCGACGTCGAAACCGTACTTCGCGATCATCTCGACGACGAGCAGCAGCAGCCAGACACCGGTGATCCAGGCGAGCGCACGGTAGCGATTGAGGGCTCCGTGGACGCGCTTCTGGGTGGCGACGGACTCGGCTTTGGACGTCTCGGTCACGGGTGTTCCTTCGGTGCAGGCAGCTTCGGTGCAGGTGGATCGGTGCAGATCAGCGCGAGTCGTCACGCCGGTCGTTGAGCTCGGACAGGTAGCGGTTGTAGTCGGCGAGGCCGTCGTCGGGTTCGTCGAACATCGCTACGTGCGGGTCGGCCGCAGACGGCCGTTCGGGAAGCACACCGTCGGGGATCTCAGTGGGCCCGCGTCGAGCGACGGACTCCTGGACGGCGTCCGGATCGGACTCCATGACGACGAACCGGCGGTACGCGTAGACGACGGCGATCGCGAACGCGGGCCACTGCAACGCGTAGCCCAGATTCTGGAAGGTCCCCGAGTCCGACTCGAACCGACCCCACTGCCACCACGCGAGCGCGAGACACGCGCCCGCGGCGACCACCACGAGCGCGATCAGCGCAGGTCGGTGCCGCTTGGGGTGAGATGCTGCAGTGTCGGCCACGTAATACACGTTACCCGGCGGCCCCGAGCGACCGGGGTCACAGCACACTCGCATCGGGGAGCAGGTCCGGGCAGTCGCCCGCGGGGACGAGTTCGTAGTGCCACAGTTCGTTCGCGAAGATCTGGCACAGGCCGTGCCTGGAGCCGTTGCGCGCCATCCAGTCGGCGGCATCGGTCGGCCCGACGTCGACGGCGTCGCCGCTGACGTGCTTCGACTTGTCCGGCGGCGCGACGAACCGCGCGGCTTCGTCGGCCGAGCCGTACGTTCCCACCGCGTCCGTGAACAACGACTGCTGGAACGACCGCGATCGCCATCCCGAGGTGATGCGGATGTCGACGCCCTCCGAGCGAGCGTCCTCGACGGCCGCACGGAGCGCGGTGAACAGAGCCGGATCGAGTCGGGTGACCGCATCGGCAGTCGAGTCGATCGTCACTCCCTCGTCGGGTAGCGCGCCGGTGGCCGACGTGTCGGGCAGCAGCGAGCGGACGGTGTCGGTCCGACAGGCGGTAGCGCCGACGGCGACGGTCGTGGCGATGGCCAGCGAGATGAGGATGCGGTGCGGTGTGGTGGTCATGGCGTCCACACTCGGCCGCGGATGTCCCGGTCAGGTCCCGTCTGTGGTGCGACCGGGCCCCGACCGTGTCGGAGCGTCTGCGAAGTCTGCGACGAACACCGTCGCCGGTCGTCCGTCGACGACGGTGCGCAGGTAGCGGACGTCTCCGCCGAGCAGCTGTGCGTTCTCGCGGGCGATGGCGAGTCCGAGTCCGGCCCCACCCGTGCGCGTGCGTGCGTCGGACGCCTTGTACAGCCGCTCGAAGATCCTGGCCTCGTGCTCGGGAGGCACGCCGTCGCCGTGGTCGATCACCGACACGGACAGTGCGCCGGGCCGCTGGGTCACGTGCACCGACACCGGCGCTGCGCCGTGCCGGTACGCGTTCGCGACGAGGTTCGTCACCGTGGCCACCAGTCGCCGCGGATCGGTCGACCAGTGCACGTCGGCGCCCCGGATCTCCGCATCGATCCACCCGCGCCGGTCGAGCGCGTCCCGGAGCAGCGGGAGGACGTCGACGTTCTCCACTGCGACCTCGGAGAGTCCTGCATCGCGTCGCGTCATCTCGAGGAGATCCTCGACGAGAGCGGCCATCGCCGTGACCTCGCGGGACACCAGCCGGGCGGCGCGGCCGGCGAAACCCTCGTCGTCGGACAACTCCTCGTCGAGCACTTCGGCGGCGGGGACCATCGCGGCGAGCGGCGACCGCAGTTCGTGGGACACGTCCGCGACGAACCGCTGCGCCCGTTCCTCCTCCTCCCGCAGGACCGTCAGCGCGGCGTCCTGCTCGTCGAGCATGTCGTTGAGAGAGGTGGTCACATCTCGCAGTTCCCGGACGTCGGTCTCCGGCATTCGGACGCCGTGTTCCCCGGCGGCGATCCGTTTGGCCGTGCCCTCGACCTTCCGCAGCGGCCGGACCACGGACCGTACGACGAAGGCGCCCAGCGCCAGGCCGAGGACGACACTGCCTGCCACGGCCGCGGCGAGGATCGTCATCAGGTGATTCAGACGCGCCGAGACGTCGAGCAGCGGTCGCACCGCGTAGTAGCTGCGGCCGTCGTCACCGTTCGGCTGAAAACCGATCGCGATGCGTTCGGCGGAGAGACGTTCGAATCGGTACAGGCCCGGGTTGCGGTCGACGTTGTTGCGCAGGTCGACCGGCACGAGGTCGGCCGTGGCGTTCGGGTCGGAGATCACCTCACCCCGGACGGTGACGATCACATCGGACGGAACGTCGAACGGGTTGTCCCGCAGCGCAGTCATCTCGTCGGTGAACGTCGCCAGGGCTGCGTCCTGCGCGTCTTGGTAGGCCCAGGATCGTGCGGACAGTGCAGTGGCCCCACCCGCTCCCAGCGCGGTGACCAGCACGACGAGCAGGGTGCCCAGCATGACTCGTGCCCGCAGGCTGGGGAGCAGACGTGTGATCACGCGACACCCGCGCTCATGGGGCGAACCGGTAGCCGAACCCGCGAACGGTCTCGATGGGCGCGTCCCCGATCTTCGACCGCAGACGTTGAATCGCGTTGTCCACCAGCCGGGAGTCGCCGAGGTACGTCTGGTCCCACACGAGCTCGAGCAGTTGGTCGCGGCTCAGCACCTGACCGACGTGATCGGCGAATGTCAGCATCAAGCGGGTCTCGGTGGGACTCAAGGAGAGCGGCACACCGTCGCGTCGCACTTGGGCCGCGGCGTGGTCCACGACCAGATCGCCGATCCGCACCGATCCGGGCGCGGGGACGGGCTCTGCAGGGGCGGGGTCGGCCGCGGCTCGTCGGACGTTCGCCTTGATCCGTGCGTCCAGCACTCGGGGGCTGACGGGTTTGACGACGTAGTCGTCGGCGCCGGCTTCGAGACCCGCGACCATGTCGATGTCGTCGGACCGTGCGGTCAGCATGATGATCGGGACGTTGCTGATCGCCCGGATCGATCGGCAGACGCTGAAGCCGTCGGTCCAAGGGAGTCCGATGTCGAGGATCACGGCGTCGGCGTCCGCGATCAACGTCGACAGGGAGTCTCCGGGATCGGCGGCGATCACGTGCACACTGTGATCGAGGCGCTCCAAGCTCATCTGGAGTGCCTCGACGATGTGTGGATCGTCTTCGATCAGAAGAAGTCGCATCGCCTCAGCTTTGCACAGTGTGCAATCGAGTCCCTTGGTTGAACGGAGTCGGCGCGACGCGTCGAACCCGGACGGGCACCAAGCACTCCGCCGCCGCGGCGGCCGCGAACGCGATCAGCCACCCGCCGATCACATCGGACGGACGATGCCACTGCAGTGCGACGACGGCGGCCGAGACCGTCAGCGCACCGACGCCGCTGAGCATCCCGACGATCACCCGAAAGCGTGGCGGAACCACGACGACGAGTGCGGCGGCGGCTGCGACGAATGCCGCGACGGTGTTCGACGGGAACGAGTTGTCGCTGGTCCCGACACCGAACGACGGCCGGGCGAGGCCGTACTTCAAGAAGACTGCGGCGACGACGGCGCCCAGGATCACGATGGCCGAGTGGACCGCGAGTCGGGCCGAGCGACGCCACACGCAGACCGCGCCGATCAGTGCCCCGACGCCTGCGAGAAGCGGCAGTTGGTGTGCACCGAGCCAGCCGTGAGTCGGCACGTCGTTGCCCCAGCGTGCGGCCCACGACGTCATGGCGGCATGGTCGACGACCTGGCCCTGGTAGGAGACCACGAAGATCGCGAAGGTGACGGCCGCCAGGCCGAAGGCGACGACGGCGAACGCGAAGGCGGCGATGCGGTGTGCAGTGCTGCTGAACATGCTCTCCACCGTGCCTGTGCCGTGTCGCGAGTGACG